>NZ_WXEX01000015.1 GCF_009877435.1 Heliomicrobium gestii
TGATTCGCTTACTTCCGTTTTTTCATTTTTGATTCAACGGTTTGTTGCGAACGAATGATATCTTATCACATCGCCGCGGACTCGTCAACAAGAATCTTTTTCGTTTCTTGCCGATTTTTCGGGCTCATCAGCGGCACTTGAGAATAATACCACACTCAAATGAAACGATCAAGGACTAAATTTATCCAAGACCGTGGCACTCTCTCGCCCTTGTTTTGATTGTTCCCATTTTCAATAAATACTTTTCCTTCATCGGGCATTTTTGCTTCAATATTTTCGCCCGACAGTCAATCAGACGTTTTTTCGTACGGTTAGGTAAAAATCAGCGATGTCGATGAATGTCCGCCATCTCGACCGTCCGGTTGCGTCCCTGCCGCTTCGCCTCATAGAGCGCTTCATCGGCAAAACCGATCAGTGTTTTTATTTCGCTGCCTGGCGCCGGGTAAGCCGTAGCGACACCTACGCTGATTGTCACTCGGCCAAGAACCGACTCACGATGTTCGATTTCGGCTTCCGATACAACCTTGCGAATCGCCTCGGCCACATTGAGGGCACCTTCCTGTGAGGTGTCCGGCAAGATGACGGCAAACTCTTCCCCGCCGTAACGGCAGACAAGATCGCTGGAACGGCGAACCACGTCAGGCACGAGCCTGGCGATGCTTTTCAGGCAATCATCGCCCTGGATGTGACCGTATGTATCGTTATAGGGCTTAAACCAGTCAATATCAAAGAGGACAAGCGAGATGGGGATGCCGTTCCGGATCGCTCGCTTCCATTCCGCCGTCAAGTACTCATCAAAACGGCGCCGGTTCGCCAAACCGGTCAAGCCATCCAGGGAGGAGAGGTTTTTTAGCTTGCGCACCGCTTCCTCCAATTCAACGGTGACTCGCAGCAACTCTTCTTCCCGCGCCTTCCGTCGATCCATTTCTGTTTTCAACGTGAGGGCCGAACGAATGCGAGCGAGCAGTTCCAGCTTTTTGACGGGTTTGGTGATGTAGTCCATCGCGCCAGCGGCAAAGGCCCGTTCTAAATCCACCATGTTCGTCAACGCCGTCACCATGATGACGGGAATATCGCGCCACGCCTCGTCTAACTTTATCTGCTGGCACAGTTCGATTCCGTCCGTTTCCGGCATGATTACATCCATCAGGATGAGGTCTACGGCTGGTCCCTTTTCAAGCAAGGCTAGCGCTTCTCCCGCCGCTGCGCTCGAGTATGTTTCATAACCGGCAGCGGCCAGCACCGTCTCAAGATAAATCCGAATGTCCTCTGCGTCATCGATGATCAAAATTCCCATTGCGCCTTCCCCCCACCGCGTCGGCTAGAATCACAGCTACGCGCCTACGTTGGCCTTATCATTGCCGTTACGAGACCCTGTTCCTGTATCTTTGCCTCGCTCCAGTTTGCCGCAGAAACGGTGAAGCGCGTCCAGGAGGATCTTCTTCTTGATCGGCTTGGTTAAATGGTCATCACAGCCAGCCTCCAGGCTGCGTTCCATATCTTCCTTCATCGCATTGGCCGTGAGTGCGATAATGGGCGTTTTCGGATGTCCTCGCTGCTGCTCCCATCGCCGGATCTTTTGGGTAGCAGTGATGCCATCCATCACCGGCATTTGAATATCCATCAACACCATGTCATATTGGCCTTTTGAGAACATTTCAACCGCTCTCTGGCCGTTTTCAGCCATATCGATCAGCACCGGCTCTTTTTTGAGATAGGTGCGAATCAAGAGACTGTTGTCTTCGGCGTCTTCCACCAAGAGGATGCGCACCGCAAGCGGTGTCGCGAGATTGGCGCTCTCCTGTCTCGCTTCCCGCTTATCCGGGCGTGTTTCCAGAACAGCCAACACCGTCTTGAGCAGATCGTTCCGTTTTACCGGTTTGACCAGGTAGGCGGCTAAGCCCAACTGTTTCACTCGTTGGGCATCGTCAATCCGGTTGTCCGATGTGACCATCAAGACAGTCGCCTCGCGGAGTTCCGGTTCGGCCTGAATGGTCTCGGCAACCTGAAAACCATCCATCTCCGGCATCCGGCAGTCCAGCAGGACCAGTTCATAGGGTTCTCCCTGCGCCCTGGCTCGTTTCATCTCTTCGATACCTTCTGCGCCCCCCGGTGTATCCACCGGCATCCCCCCCCAAGACTTAACCGTTTCACGCAGGATAATGCGGTTTGTCTCGTTGTCGTCGATGATCAAGGCCTTGATCCCTCGCAAGGATTCGATGGGCTGCAGGCTGTTCTCTCCATCCGGATCGCAGGGAGCGAAACAGACGGTAAAGTAAAAGGTGCTCCCTTTCCCCAGTTCGCTGTCCACCCAAATCCGACCGTTCATCATCTCCACGAGATGGCGGGAGATCGTCAGGCCAAGACCCGTGCCGCCGTAGCGGCGCGTGGTCGATGAATCGGCCTGGCTGAACCGCTCAAAGATCACACCGATTTTATCAGGGGCGATGCCGATCCCCGTATCGGACACGGAAAATAGAACCGCTCCCGTCTGGTCAGGCCGCGAGAGATCGCGCTCAACACGGAGCACGATCTCACCCCGTTCCGTAAACTTCACGGCATTGCCTAACAGGTTGATCAGAATCTGCTGGAGACGCTCCGAATCACCGCAAACCTGGGCCGGCGCGTCAGGCGAGATGTGACAGACCAATTCAAGACTTTTTTTATGGGCGCGCACAGCCATCATCTCAGCCGTTCTTTCCACTAACTCACCCAGGTGAAAGACCGAGGACTCCAGTTCGAGACGACCGCTTTCCACCTTCGACAGATCGAGAATGTCATTGATCAGGTAGAGCAGCGTGTCGCCGGCGCCATGGCAGATGCGGACATATTCCGCCTGTTCCGGTGTCAACTGGGTTTCGCCGAGCAATTCCGTCATACCGAGGATGGCGTTCATGGGCGTCCGGATCTCGTGACTCATGTTGGCCAAAAAGTCCGATTTGGCCTCATTGGCGCGCCGCAGTTCCCGCACGTGATCATCGATCGTTTCGGCCATCCGGTTGAAGGTTTGACTTAATTCCGTAAGCTCAACAGGCACATTGGGGCTGTCGGGCAAATCTATGCGGTAGCTGTAGTCTTTACGCTGCATATGCCTTGAGCCTTCGATCAGGTTATCGATGGGTTTGCGAATCCGGTTAGAGACTGCGACGGTCAGAGGAACCGACAGCACAAGCAGGATCAGGGAAACGCCCATCATGGTAGCCATCTGCCGGTAATAGGGCGCCATCGCCTCCGTCTCTGACACTTCTCCGATGATCACCCAGTTCTGCTGTCGCATCTGCTGGAAAGCGCCAAGGACCTTTTTTCCCTGGTAGTTGGGGTAGACGGCTGTGCCCGGTTTTCCCTTCAACGCCTGTTGAAAAGCGGGACTGTCCACCTTGACCTGCAACGGGGCGGTTCCGTCGATGACTCCCCGTTTGACGAGGTCCGAGGCAAACCGCGATTGCGTGATCATCAGGCCATTCGCGTTGACCAGATAGGTCTCGCCGGTTTCTCCGGGGCGGTAACGGCTCATGACCGCCTCAATGGTGGCCAAGTTGACCGATGTGAAGATGATCCCCCGAAATTGACCATTGAAGCCGTAAACGGGTGAAGAAATCATGACCAGCGGTCGGCCCGTATTGCGTCCGATGATGACGTCGGTTACATAGTCTTTGCCGTTGACGCCCTGTTGATAGTAATCGCGATCAGACAAGTTGATCTGGCCTACCCGTCCCGCCGTATCAACTTCATTGATCCCTTCGCGATTGACAAAGGTCAGGTTTGTGAAATGCTTGTGCTGGTCCAAAAAGCTCCGAAAGAGGTCATCCATCTCCCGGTTGTCTCCATTGCGGACCGCCTTGATCTCGGCCAAGGTGCGCACATCATCGCGACAGTTATCAAACCATTCATCAATGGCGTTGCGTTGGATTGTGATGGCCTGTTCCAACTGCTCAAATTTTTCCCGCTGAATATGTTCAATTTCTGAAACGAGGAAGTTAACCGTCAGCACGACGGTAGGCACGATGATAAGCAGTATCCCCCACCAGTTTAACTGCGCTTTCAGCGTGCGCAAGCGGAAAAAAGTGCCCCTTTGCGCGTCGTCCTCACTCCGATTGATTGGCTTGGTAGCCACTGCCACTCCCTCTTCCGCTCCTCGATTCGGCGTTGCTAGGGTTCCTCACTGGGGAAACCGCTGTCCCGAATCGACTGGAGACAGGCATATACTTGTTCACACTCTTGTTCCAGGGCCGCTAGAAGTGCTGAAACGCCGGCTAGTTCTCCCATTCTGGCAAACTGTTCAATCTGATAACTTACGTCCGCCGCTTTGTGGGCGCCTAACATGGCGCTGCTCGATTTGATGCTATGGGAGGCCAGACGAACCTCTCCGGGCAGGTCGCTCGCCAGCGCTTCGGCGAGGGCCTTGACTTTTCGCGGAGTTTCCTGAAGATAAATCTCGACGAGGCGAGAAAAAAGCTCTCTGCTTTCTAAAGGATCCAAATCCTCCAACAGTGAAGCCAATGACTCTTTATCGATAACGGCGTCACAAAAAGATGTGTCCGTCAACATGCGCTCTCCTCCCCCGCCGCTGTACCTTCCCCCTGCATTGTGAAAATCGGACAGCTTGATCCGTTCATATCTCAGAACCGTCTTACAGAGTACGTACAGACTAAGCTCGTAAAATTCCCTTATACCACCAATGTTTTATCCTGTTTCTGACGTTATAAAATTCTTTCCAAACGTACAGAATCCTGCCACTATCGTCTGCTTTGTTGAGAAATATGTAACAAAAAAGCGGCCATCGCTTTCTTGCTTCTGACCGCTTTCGCTGTGATATGTCTTTGTGGTTTCTGTTGCCCCGATCGCTCACCCAGCCTCGGCGGCCAACTTCTCCATCTCGTCGAGCAGTTCCCGGAAGACGGCCAAAGCCTTTTCGATCGGCTCGGCGGTCCCCATGTCCACGCCGGCCCGCTTTAACAGTTCCAAGGGGTAGTCGGAACCGCCGCTCTTAAGGAAGGTCAGATAGCGTTCGACAGCTGGCTGCCCCTCGGCGAGGATTTGAGCGGAGAGCGCCGTGGCGGCGGAAAAGCCGGTGGCGTACTTGTAGACGTAGAAGTTATTGTAGAAATGAGGAATGCGCGCCCATTCGATGTCAATGTCGTCATCGACGATGATGTCCGGCCCGTAGTAATCGACGTTGAGCCGGTGGTAGATCTGCTTCAGTTCCTGAAGGGTGAGCGCTTCGGCTGCCTCAATTTTGGCGTGAACGAGTTTTTCAAACTCAGCGAACATGGTCTGCCGGTACACAGTGCCCCGGAACTGCTCGAGGTAGTGGTTGAGCAGGAAGAGACGCCGTCCCCGATCATGTTCTTTTTCCAGCAGGTGGCGGATCAGCAGCGTCTCGTTGACGGTGGAGGCCACTTCGGCGACGAATATCGTGTAGGCCGAGTAGACGTAGGGCTGTTCCTTGTGGGAATAGTAGGAGTGCATGGCATGGCCCATCTCATGGGCCAAGGTGAAGACGTCATCGAGACGGTCCTGGTAGTTGAGCAACACATAGGGGTGGGTGCCGTAGGGTCCCCAGGAGTAGGCTCCGCTCGTCTTGCCCTTGTTTTCATAGACATCGATCCAGCCGGTCTTGAAGGACTCATCGAGGACACGGCCATACTCGGCGCCTAAAGGCTCCAGACCCCGCTTGACCATCTCCAGCGCTTCATTGTAAGAGACCTTCCAGTCCACCTCTGCCACCATGGGCACATAGAGGTCATACATGTGCAGTTGGTCGACGCCGAGGAGCTTCTTGCGCAGGCGCACATAGCGGTGCATGGCGTCATTGTGGGCGCGCACGGTCCCGATCAGCTTGTCGTAGACCTCTTTCGGCACATTGTCGCCAAAGAGCGCCGCTTCCAGGGCCGAGGGATAGTGGCGAACACGGGAGAAGAAGACATCCCGCTTGATGGCCGAACTGAAAGTGGTCGCCAGGGTGTTCTCCAGTTTTTTATAGGTTCCATAGAGACCGTGGAAGGTCTCTTTGCGGACACGCCGGTCTTTGCTCTCCATCAATTGGCCGTAGCGACCATGGGTGATCTCCACGGGCTTGCCTTCTTCGTCACGGACGGTGGGGAACGTCAGGTCGGCGTTGTTGAGCATGGTGAAGATCTGCCCCGGCGATTGGCCCAGTTCGCTCGCCTGGGCGAGGATCGCCTCCTCATCGGCCGTCAGGACATGGGGCTTCTGCCGCTTCAAGTCTTCGAGGAGGAAGCGGTACAGGTCTAGGCCCCGCTCTTCCTGCTGAAAGCGCCGGAGCGTCTCATCGGGAATGGCCAGGATCTCCGGCGTGAGGAAGGCGGTCGCGCCGGCGGCGCGCGCGTTGAGGGCGACGGCCCGGTCGGTCAAGGCCTGGTAGGTGGGACTGGCGTTATCTTCATCGCGGCGCATACGGGCATAGGTGAAGATCTTCTCCAATATTTTCCCGAGTTCATCCTGAAGCTGCAAGGACGTCAGGAGATGGGCGCTCTTCTCCTGGAGCTTGCCTTTCAAGGCGGTGATCTTTTCCAGCAATGCCGGCACAGCCTGAACATCCTTTTCCCAGGCGTCGTCGCCGGGGTAGATGTCTTCCAACTTCCACTTAAATTCAGAAGCGATGTCCGGGCGCTTGGGCAGCGCCTTTTCTTTTTCCATGGATCGTCTCTCCTCTACTTGGAAGGTCCAGTATATTATAGCGTTTCAATCTGTCCCCTATCCGCCTACCCGACCTAGGTCTTGAATTTTCGAACGGTATGGCTCAACTGGGTGGCCATGGCGCTGATCTGTTCGCTGGCGGCCGTTAGATTTTCCATCGTCGCCGCCGCCTCCTCGCTGGAGGCGGCCATCTGGGTGGCGATCTCCGCTGTCCGTTCGATCACATTGGCCACATGGTTGATCAACTGCAGGATTTTATCGGAACTGGTGACTTCCTCGTTGGTGATTTCGACGATGCGGTCGACTTCCTTGCCTGACAATTCGACGGCCTGCAGGATCTGTTCCAGCACTTCACCCGAATGTCCCACAGAGGATACACCCCGCTGCACGTCGTCCCGACTTCGCCGGGTCGCCTCAACAGCTTCCGCCGTGCGGGTCTGAACTTTTTCCAGGATCGCCGACACCTCAGCCGCCCCCTGAGTCGACTGTTCGGCCAGCTTGCGCACCTCTTCGGCGACGACGGCGAATCCCCTGCCGTGTTCGCCCGCCCGGGCCGCTTCGATGGCCGCGTTCAAGGCCAAGAGATTGGTCTGCGTGGCGATGGCGGTGATCGTTTCGGTGATGGAGCCGATCTGCTGGGTGTATTCGTTCAAATTGGCGATAATCGTCTCGATCTCCTGGGCGCGCTGTTGAATGTTGGTCATGCCGGTCATGGTTTCATGGACGGTGGTCTTTCCCTTTTGGGCCTGGGTCAAGGTCAGTTGGGACTTATCCTTCACTACGAGGGCCGCCTCGCGGGCGATCTGAATGAGTGAAGCCAGTTCAATCAGGACCTGGGAGACTTCGACGATGGACTGGTTGCCCAGTTCGGCGTCCTCCGCCATCTGTTCCATGTTTTTGCTCATATCGCCAATGGCGGCGTTGATTTCGGCGTTCGAGGCGGCCAGTTCCTGCGATGACGCAGCCAATTCATCGGAGGAGTTGCGCACCGCCCCCACCACCTTGGACTGGGTCTCCACCATGATATTGAAGGCTTTGGCCAGGCCGGCCATCTCATCCTTCGCCTGAATTTGCGCCCGAGCCGTCAGATTGCCGGCGGCGCCGTGGGCCATGGCGGCGCGTATCACTTTGATGGTGGCCACGATCTGCCGGGAGCCCATCGTGGCCGCCGCGCCGGCCAGGATGACCAGAACGGCGGTGGCGCCGGCGATGAGCAACAGCATGTGGTTGAACCGACCGGCGAATTCATTCTGATCCATCGTGCTAAAGAGAAGCATCGGCAAGCCGGAGACAGATGTATAGGCGGTGATCCGCGTCGTTCCGCCGTCGCGGTGCGTCACCATCCCGCTGCCCTCGGCAGCCTTGGCGGGAATTCGCTCCAGGCCGGTCGACTCCTTCGTGATGTCGAGCTGAAGGACTTGGGACGAATCCGGGTGGGCCAGAACCAAGCCCTGGGGATTGGTGATGTAGTTGTATCCGGTTTGACCCAACCGGGTCTCGATGATCGGCAGGGAGATCCGGTTAAACTCTACGGCCATGGCCAGGATGCCTGTCGGTTGCCCCTCATGCTCTCGATTCCAGATGGGCATCGACACGACCACGACAGGCCGCTTTGAGATGGGCGATTGGATAACCTGGGACACAACGGATTTGCCGCCCAAGGCAGGTTGGAAAAAATCAAAGTTGCGCACGTCAGTGCCGACGCTCGACCCGCCTAAGGCGTCGGCGTAAATCGCGCCGTTTCGCCCGACGATAAAGATATTTTCGTACAGCCCCTTATCGGCGGCATAGACATCCTGCAAAAAGCGGGAAACGTCCGCTGCCGATTGAGTCGAGCCCTGATTCGCGGCATTGGCGGCTTCCACGATCATCCCTTCGCGGCTGATGATCATGCCTTTGTTTTGGCTTTCTCTGAATATCGTCTCCAGCATCCGGACCTGGTTTTGCAGATTCTCACTCAGTCGCTGCTCCTGGCTGGCGATCATCTCGGCGCGCACCTGCCAATAGACGATCGATAAGGATACGATCACGGGAATGATGGTGATCAATAGAGAAAAGACGACCATTTTCTTTAATAGACTCTTCTGCACGCCAGTGCCCTCCCTCATCGCTTATTCGAGGACAACCCATCTGATGTCGTAGTGTGGAATTTTAAAATGAGCACGTTGAAAGACGATAACGCTAAAACATGTGACGCTACGTGAGTAAGCGATACCAAAGAGTGTTCGACAACGATTACGCAATCCCTGCCAAATCGATACAAGACTGCCGGCATAACCACACATTGGGATTTAAAAAATAAAATCCCCGTTGCTGCCAACGGGGAACGCAGTGGAACCGGTTCACGTGCCGAGATAGGCTGACAAGGGCGGCACGACCTGCTTCTTGCGGGAGATGACACCGGGAAGGTAGGCGGAGTTGTCTTCAACAATGACGCCAAAGGCTTTTTCGACGGGCTCTTTTTTCTCGCCCGCCACCAGCAGCCGCGTACCTTCCTTAATGATGTCGGTCAGCATGAGCAGGGCCAGATCGAGTCCCTTTTTCTTGCGGATCGATTCCATCTCCTCCAGCAGGGTCGACTGCATGCGGCTGACACCGTCGTAATCCATCGTCTCGACTTGGCCGATGCCCAGCTTCAGGGGACCCAGGTGAAACTCCTTGAAGTCCTGGAAGATGATCTCCTCGGGCGTGCGCCCTTCTATGGAAGAGCCGGCTGTGAAGAGTTTGAGACCGAATTCATGCAGGTCAATGCCGGCGATCTTGGCCAGCTTTTCGGCAGTCCGCCGATCGCGAGGGGTGCAGGTGGGGCTCTTGAAGAGCACCGTGTCGGAGAGAATGGCCGAGACCATCAGTCCGGCGATCTCCCGGGGCGGTTCGATATCGTTCTCATCATACATGGCGGCAATGATGGTGCTGGTGCAACCGACCGGCTCACCGCGGAAGTAGATCGGTTCTCCCGTCTGGACATCGCCGACGCGGTGATGATCGATCACTTCGAGCACCTGCGCCTGATCGAGACCGGCCACCGCCTGGCTCTTTTCATTGTGGTCGACGAGGATGACCTTCTTGCGTTGGAGCGCCAGCAGGTGGTAGCGGGAGATGACGCCGAGCAGCTTTTTCTCTTCATCGATGACAGGGTAGTTGCGGAAGCGCGTCTCCAGCATGACCTTGCGGGCGTCGTCGGCAAACTCGTCCGGTTGGAAGCAGACCATGTCCTGGCGCATGATCGTGCCGACGGGCGCGCTGAGGCCCAAGAGACGGGCGGCGTTGAAGGTGTCATAGGGAACGGTGAGCACGGGAATGCCTTTGTTGCGGGCCGCCTTTTCCACCCGTTCGGTGATGCTGAGGCCGCCGGTGACGATCAGGCATCCGGCGCCGGCCTCAATGGCGGCCAACTGCGCATTTTCCCGGTCGCCGGTGACGACTGTGTCGCCTTCGCCGATACGCTGGACCATCGTTTCCACATGCATGGCGCCGATGATCGCCTTGCCGCGCAGCTTCGTCTCCAAAGGCGCCGGAACGAGGAAGCGGCCGCCCATGGTGCGCAGGATCCCACCCAGGGTGAGCCCCATCCGCTCGAGGTCCTTCAGTTCGTCCAGGTTCAGGTAGCGTTGCGCGATGTCGCCGAGGGTGATGATGCCAAGGAGCCGGTTGCGGTCATCGACGACGGGCAGGGACTTGAGGTTTTTGTCGCGGGCCAGGATGCCCACCTCACGGATGGGCGTGTCGGGCGAGATGGCCACCGGCGCCTGTCCGCCAAGCATGTCAGAAACGCGGGAACGCACATCGCAGATGAGACGCGGCGGCTGGACATTGAAGTGAGAGAGGACGAATTCCGTTTCCGGTTTGAGATTGCCGCACCGGGCGGCTATGTACTCGCGGCCTGTCAGCTTTTCCTTGAGATAGGCGTAACTGATGGCCGAACAGATGGAGTCCGTATCGGGGCTGCGATGACCGATGACGATGACACCCATGGTTCCAAAGGTTCCCCCTGTCGCTATGTTTTTTTCTCGGCTTTGACCAGCCGGTTGGCTACTTTTTTGCGTTTTAGCCGAACGAAATCGCGCGACCCCCAGCGGCTCAGTTCATCATCCTCATGGATGCTCAAGGTGACATTATGGATATTCGGATAAATCACCTTGAGCCGGCGCTGGATCTCTTCCTTCACGTCTTCCGCCTGGCCGACAGACCAGGTTTCCGGCAATTCGATGGTGCCGTCCACATCGAGGTAAGAGCCCTCGCGGACCACATCGAGTTCATAGAGATCCTCGACGCCCTGCACATCCATGATCGTCTCAGCGATCTCGTCGACGACCTCTTCCGGCGCCGTATAGCCGATCAGCCCTTTGATGTTCTCCCAGGCCACAGAGACAGCAATGCCGAGCAGGAGCAAGCCGATGATCAGGCCGGCAAGCCCGTCGCCCCCAGGGGCAATGTCGAACTGCGTCGCCGTTAGGCCGGTCATGGCGACAAGGATCGCCACCGAAGCGAGCAGGTCCTCGAAAAAGACGAGCCGCGTCTCCGGCGAAGCCAGGTCATACTTCTGCAGCGACACCTGGAGCAGGGCGAAACCTCGGGCCTCAATCTCCGCCTCACGGGCGATGTCCTTCATGGCCGTCACCAGCACTGTCCCATCGACGGCCAACGAAACGGCGAGGACGAGCAGGTTCCAGTAAAAGCCGGTGGGCTGATGGGGATGCAGAAGGGCCGCATAACCGGACTGAATCGCTTTCACGGCGTTGTAGGTCATGAAGATGGCCACGAAGAGCACGATCAGGTTGGACAAACGTCCGAAGCCGTTGGGAAAGCTGGGGGTCGGCTTGCGGGAGGCAAAGATGGAGCCAGTGAAGACCGCCGCCTGGGCGCAACCATCGTTAAAGCTGTGAATCGCCTCGGCCTGCATGGCCGATGAACCGGTCCACTGATAGGCGAGAAGTTTCACAGCGGCCAGGAAATAGTTCCCCATGGCGCTCTTCAGGGACGTATAGTTGGCCTCTCGTAGCATGGCGATGGCGCGTCTAGGCACGTTCGAGCTCGCTCCTTATGGATTCCCGTTTGCCGAAACCCGACAAGGGATATTTTAGCCGATGCCGTCATGGGATGCCAGTGTCCGAAGCGACGAAGCGATCAGTTTTTTCACTGATCGCTCACCGGCGCGTCTTTTCGTCTGCTCTCTGCAGGGATCATTCATGGACAGGGACGAGGCGTAGCTCGGCGCGCACCTGATCGACGCCCTCCACATCACATTTGGCGACGCTGTAAAACCGGTACGCGCCAGTGATGTCGGCCGTTTCGATCCGACCCGTCTTTTTCTCCAGGTATACGGTCAGTGTGTTTCCCTGCCGGATCATGGCGGTGACCTGAGGCGGGTTGGAACTGGAGCTGGAAAAACCGATCAGGGCCACGAGCGCTTGCTTGCCAAAATCGAGCCCGGTCGTGGACAGAACAGGCATGTCCAGCGTCGTATCGCGCCACTGCTCTGCAAAGGCGCGGGACTCCGCTTCGCTGCGGATCAGGACGGCCTGGCGCGGGGCGTTCCATTTGCCGTAATCGGATCGCCCGTAGGGAGTATGGGCGATCGAAGCGCCATAGGGGGTCAGCTTGCCCGCCACACGGTGGACGATGACCGCTGCCTGAGCCCGGGTCACAACCGCCTTGGGTTTAAAATACCCCTCTTCATCGCCTTTGATGAACCCTGCCGCCGATGCCGCGGCGACACTTTCGCGACAGTCCGGTCCGATGGCGTCGTTATCGGAAAAGGGAATCGCCGAAGGAGTGGACGCCGCGTCAGATGATGGCGTCGACCCGCTCGCGGCCGGATCATTGGCGTCATCGCCGGTCTTATGCAGGTAGGCCGCCCAGACCCACTGGGCCATCACCTCGCGGGTCAATCCCTCCTGGGGATGAAAGGCCTTGTCAGGCAGGGACAAAAAAGTGTGGGCCGCCGTGATCAGATCGCCCGCATACCAGACATCGCCAGGCACATCGGTCGCCACATCGCGAATATCCGGCGCTTTGATAAAATTCACCCGGAAATCGAAGGCCCGCACCAGCAGCGAGACAAACTCCGCCCGGCTCATCGTTTGCTCCGGGTGAAAGAGCCCCTGTTCATCACCGCGGATCCAGCCGCGGTCGACCATCTCGGTGATCTGCGCCTCGGCCCAGTGGCCGCGGGCATCGGCGGGACCGGTACTCCCGGTATCGGCCCAGGCCGGCTGCGGCGCAAATAAGGAAGCACCGGCAGGTGAACGGCTTCCCTGCTGTAACGATGCCTGCCCGGATAAGGTATTCACAGTAACCGGCGCCGCGGCGCCCGATAAAAAAACGGCGCCCGCCAACAGCAGCGCGCCGACTCGGGGGGCTGCCTTGTCGTTCATCGATATCGCCTCCAACAAACTAGACGCGGCAGTCCAGAAAAAAGTTGCAACATTTTTTAAAAAAACTGGGGAAATCCTTTTATCGGATTCCCCCGCTCCCGAGCCATCGCATTTTTTTCAGGTGGCAGTTCTAGTCCCAGTCCCGTGTCGCCAGGATCAGGATATTCTCGATCCGGATATGGGGACCCTCCGACTTTTGCAGGACCATGTTGACCAGTCCCGTGTGATTCAGGCTCATCATGCAAAATCCGGGCAGGAAGGTCATCCGGCAGCCGAGTGTCGGTTCCTTGCGAATGGCTGTAGCAATCCCCTCAAAACCGACCATATGATAGGCCGAGACGTTTTTCACCTCTTGCTGACCGTCACGGGCAAATTTGGGACCCACCACCCAGGTGGTCAACAATCCCGTGATCGGGTCGGCCTCAATCACCCGCAACACGTGGGGGATGGGACATCCGGCGCCCATGGGGCGTCCCACCACCAGATCGCCCTCGCGGATTTCCAGTTTCTCGACCAAGTCGCCGCGGAAAGGAAGGACGATCTTGCGCGCCGATATCTCACCGGGCAGGGGTTGGAGCACAAAGTCATAGCCATGACCGAGGACATCCCGTTCCGGATGGGTCGCTTCCAGCTCCCAATCGACACCGCAGCCCCCTTGGGTTTCTTTATAGAAGGGACAGTCCTCGTAGAATTTTTCCTGCGCCTGAACAGAGCGGAGAAAGGAACGGCAACTCACTTCGCCGCATAAACCGCAGTTTTTCCCCGGAGGCAACCAGGATCGGTTCATGTCATTCACCCCGGTACAAGTAGTCGGCGATCTGGCCGTCCAGTTTTTTGATGACGCCGAAGTGGTGTTTCCAGCCGATTTCCTTCTTGCCGATGCAGATGGTGCAGGTGCCGATGGGCGGACTGCCTTTGAGCACCAGTTGGTTCTTTTCGATGTCTTCAGAGTGGGCGATCAACTGGTAGAGGCGGTTCAGCGATGTCCCCTGGAGGGCGTTCGTCTCCATCAGGACGATGTGGGGATGCACCTCTTTGATCTTTTGAATAAAGACCTCCCGCTCGGCCTGGCTGACCAGATCGATCTTGGTGACGACAGCGATGTCAGCCAGCGCAACCATGGCGCCCATCTTCTCGGGCGCATGGATGCCGGAGATGGAACTGAGCACGATCACGCCCAGCCCCTGGTTCAGATAGGGAGAGCAGCGCAGGCAGAGGCCGGCGCTTTCGACGATGAAGAGGTCGGCCTCATTGCTTTCCGCCCATTCGACGGCGTCGCCGAGGACCATGACACCGGCATGGTCGGGACAAAGGTCGCCCGAGTAGACCTTTTTGGTCAGGATATTGAATTCCCGCTGGAGTTCGATGTCTTCAAAGGCCTTGACCACATCGATCTTCAGGTAGGCGATCTTCATCTCGTCTTGAAAGTGGCGCACGATCTGTTTCGTCAAGGCCGTCTTGCCTGCCGACGGCGGCCCGGCGATTACGAGCAGTTTCACAGTCTGTCACCCGCCTTAGCCAAAATTGACGCTGATCAGTTCCTTGGTGATGATATGACCGGCCCGAATCTTTTCCCGGATGATGCCGACCCGCTTATCCAGTTCGATCAGGTTTTGGGCGGCGCCAACCTCGGATTCGTTCTGATCGATGACTTTGCGCACGGCGCCGTTGCTCATGATCACCCGTTTTTGCGTCAGCAAGGCGATCACTGGGTCATGGGTGACGAAGATAATGATCTTGCCGCTGTTCTGAATCAGCCGGACAACCTCCTGCTTAAAGATGCCGGCGTTTTCGATCTCATCGAGCAAGATGATCGGCGCCGAACCGATCAGGAGCGCGTCGGCGATCATCAGGGACCGCGTCTGCCCGCCCGACAGAACGGTCACCTTCGTGTCTTTCCGGATCTGTTCGCCCGTAAACTTGTTGGCCAGTTCGATGGTCTTGTCGATGATGTCCCGGTCATTGATCTTCCGGGCGCGGGCATGGATCTCGAGAAACTCCTCGGCGGCAAGGTCGGTGAAGCATTTCGTGTTCTGAGTGATCATGGCGATCGGCTTCAATGAGGGATTGTAGCGGAGTTCCTCTGGCGGCTCACCCCCATTGATCAACACATGCCGCCGCGTCGACGTGTCCCCTTGCGCCAGCAGTTCAATATCAGTGATGAAGGCGGTTTTGCCGCTGCCTGTGGGCCCGACGATGGACAGGGTTTCTCCAGCTCGTAGGGTGATGCCGGAAAAGTTCTCCAGTTCCCCCGTTTTGTCGCGTCCCGGAAGAACCGTTATTTCCTGGATCATAACACCTCTCCTCTTCCCGGTAGTTGCGGCCTGGCAGACGTAGCGAACGGAACCGGGGTGTCAACCGGCCTTTCACCGTTCACTTTATGCCTTCATTCCGGCAGGGGCGACCTTCCCCAGGGGCGGTACTTTTTGACAGCGGGACGAAGAAACTTGTCCTGAATTTATCTGTATGCCGCTGTTCGGGAAAAGAGGCGCCTTTTTCCTCTATCACAGCAAAAACGTCCCTGCCGCAAAAGCGGACAGGGACGTTTGCCTGTTTTATTCTCGCGTCGAGCTTACTCGCCGACGACAGCTTCCACTTGGGCCGTAATCGCTTCAAGGACATTGTCATCGGGGATGTACTGCACCTTGACAGGCTGCAGCATGTCGAAGCCGGCGGCTTTCATGGCCTCGTCGATCTGGGCGACACTCTGGCCGCCCCAGCCGTAGGAGCCAAAGGCGAGGCCGACACGGTGCTTCGGCGCCAGGCCTTTCAGGTAGGTCAAGAAGGCGGCCACACTCGGCAGCATGTTGTTATTCAAAGTGGGCGAACCGACACAGACGTATTTGGCGGTGATCAGTTCGGTCATGATGTCTGACATGTGGTTGCTGTCCAGGTTCAGCAACTTCGAGTCGATGCCTTTGTGCTCAAAGGCGCGCTGGATCGCGTAGGCGACTTTTTTCGTCGAATCCCACATGGTGTCGTAGATGATCAGCGCCTTCTCCTCGGTCTGATTGGTGGCCCACTTGCCATATTCCTCGAGGATCTCGGGGATATGGGAACGCCAGAGAACGCCGTGGCTGTTGGCGATGACGTCGATCTCGAGGCCGGAAAGGGTCTGAAGCGCATTCTGCACCTGTGATCCGTAAGGGAGGACGATGTTGGCGTAGTATTTTTTCGCCTCTTCCACGACCAGATGGTAGGACAACTGATCATCGAAACGCTCCATGGAGGCGATGTGCTGGCCAAAGGCGTCGTTGGAAAAGAGGATCTTGTCCTCGGGCATGTAGGCGACCATATTGTCGGGCCAATGGACCATCTGGGTCAGCACGAAGGAAAGAGTGCGCTTGCCAAGGCTCACCGTCTCGCCCGTCTTGACAACCTTCATGTTCCATTCGCACTTGTAGTGCGCCTTCAACCCCCGCTGTCCGTTGGGCGATGTGATGATGGTCGCATTGGGCGCCAGTTCCATCAATCGGGGAATGCCGCCGGAGTGGTCCATCTCCACATGATTGCAGATGATATAGTCGATCTTCGACGGATCAACGATATGGGCGATCCGGTCCAGCATCTCATCGACGAGATAGGATTTGACCGTATCGACCAGGGTGATCTTTTCATCCATGATCAGATAAGCGTTATAGGATGAACCCCGTTGGGTGAGGTAGCCATGAAAGTCCCGCAGGTCCCAATCGATGGCGCCTACCCAATAGATATCCTCCTTGACTTTAACGGGTCGCATTCGTCGTTCCTCCTCAGCGCGTCAGTACCAACATTACCATTCAAGGTCAACCGTTGAACGGAAATGGATGTGGTTCGCGTCTATTGTGCCGCAAAAAGTAGCCCGTGTCAATCAGTAATAGTTATTGTTTTCTGTATTCATGAGTGGAACGACCGGTTCACCGGATCGATTGGGCGACGCGGATCGCCTCTTCTTCCGGAAGGATACCCTCCAGCATATAGAATGCCTTGTCACGACGCCATTCGATGCGAAGCAGCCCCTTGGCAAAGAGGGCCAATTTCCCCGGCTCACCGGCCAGCTCAACATCCCGGCGGGCCAGGGGCGTTCCTTCCGCCGGCGAAGCCGCAGCAGCGCCAACGGTCAGGTTGAAGAAACTTGACGCCGGTCCAACATAGCGTAGCACCCTGGACGTCGTAGGTTCCGTCAACATTCTCTCTTTGGCGGCAAGCATGACAAAACCGGGCGGAAGATAACCGACGACAGCCCCCCCCTCGACAACATCGGCCGGTTGAGCCGATAAGATCGGGGCGGCAAAAGTGGACAGTGATCTTTGGGCCGCCGGCAGAGGCGGCGCGGCGTCGACGGCCGATAAGGCCGCGGCTTCCTGCTGATCGGCCAAGGGAACCGCACCCATTTGGGGGGAAGCCCCCATTGACCGATCGCTCTGGTCACCGCCCAATTTTGCGGCAGGCGCCGGTCGCGACACATCGTCTCCCCTGGCCGGAACGGCGAGGGCCACTCGCCGCTCTTCTTTGGACGATTGGGCGCCGCCATCGGCTGAGGTGGAGACCGGCGGCGAGGCCGTCGACAAGGTTGCGCTTCCAACAGCCGGAGCAGAACCGCCGGCCGGCGGCGAACCCGGCTCAACTACAGCGGAAACCTTTGCCGAGGAGGCTGCAACCGATGCGCTAACCGGCGCCATGGCGGCCTTTTCCTGCGCGACAGCGCCGGAAGTTGCCGACGCCGGTGCTGCCGACGCCGGCGCAGCGGGGCGAAGGGAGGGAGATGGCGGCGGCGGCGTATTCGCGCGATCACTTGCGTTATCGAGTGCGGCGTTTCCGACAATACTGGCGGTTTTTATCGCTGTTGTCGTTGAACCGGTCCACTGAGAAGACATGAGCCCCCCCACCACCAGCGCCGCCGCCGCAACAGCTGCCCACCGCAGGAAAAGCGGACGTGGCCGCGGTCCCGTCTGGGACAGCGGTTGCGGTTGCGCCTGCAGCGACGCCTGTTCCCGCCGTTTTTGCTCCAGGCGGGCCCATGACGCCTCGATAGGAGGAACAGGGGTTTCCTCCACCATCTGGCGGACAGTCTCCTCAATTTGCCGATCCAGAAACCGCTCAGGCTGTCTGTTCATGCGGTTTCATCCCTCCGTCCCGGTGTCAGCCCTTAGTCTTCAATGCGGAGCATGCGAATGCGGACGGCGCAGCGTCCGTCAGAGGTGCCTTCATAGTAACCAAGCACATTGGGGCATACCTCGTTGCAGATCGCCTGCCATTCGGGAACGCCGTATCGTTCTACGATAAACTCGATATCCTTCGCATAACGCCCTTCCAGGTGGGCGTAAATCGGGCACTTTTCCATTGTATCGCTCATGATTATGTAATCTCCTTTCCCATCTTCCCGATCGTGCTGGCAACGGTCGTTTCGTCTATGTGCTCTTCTTCCTGTAGACGTTTGTCCTGACCATCCCGTTCCAACCATTGGCGAATTCGCTGCTTGGCCCGGCTGAGGCGCGATTTCACGCTCCCCGACGGGATGTCCAAGGTGGCGCTGATCTGTTCGATGCTCTGATCCAGATAGAACCGGAGGTAAATGACACTGCGGTAATCGGGTGGCAGCCGGCTGATGCACCGGCGGACGATGGATTGCTGCTCCTGTTTCACCGTCGCCGTTTCGGGGGAGCCTTCAACGGTCTCGCTCTCATCGCGGATTTCGGCGCAAAGGACATTGCGCACCCGGCGGCGCAGGAGATCCCGGGCCGCGTTGACGGCCATTTGACACAGCCACGACTCCAAGCGCTCCGGATTGCGGAGTTGGCCGATCCGTTCCCCCAGCTTTAAAAAGACATCATGGGTCACATCTTCCGCCAAGTCGGGGTCGTGGAGAATGAAGAACGCAGCCTGATAAACCGACTTGTAAAACTGCTCATAGGCATGACGCAGTCCGTCAGTGTCTCCGGCCTTCAGTTTTTCAATCATCTCTTCAATGCGCACACACGGCCCCCCTACGCCCCCGCTTGTCCAAAAAAGTGGCGTATCGTTACCCAACACATTACCCAACAGAGTATCGATTCCCAACAGCATTGTTTTCGCTAAGAATTAGACAACCCCTGCCCACACAAGAAAAAAAGCAACTGTCACATCTCCCCTTCGACGGGAGCCGCGAATTCCCGCCCATGCTCGCGCAGCCAGCGCCGGTGAAGGGCGTAATCGGGAACATGCTGCGCCACAAGGCTCCAGAACCGGGAAGAGTGATTCAATTCCTGAAGATGGCAGAGTTCATGAACGATGACATAATCCATCACCGCCGGCGGAAAGAGGATGAGACGCCAGTTAAAGGAGAGGTTCCGCCGCGACGAACAACTCCCCCACCGGGACTTCTGATCGCGAATGGTGACCTTTTCGTAGGGGCGACCGAGAGGCCTGGCGATTTCATTGACCCGCTGCGGGATCAGCGTCTCGGCTTGTCCGCGCAGCCATTCCCCAATGACCGGGCGCCACTGCCCTTGCTGTTCCGGCGTCAACCAAACAAACAGCCGCCCTTCCGCGTGTTTGACCCGGCTTTCCGCCGGGAGGGGACCGGGGTCATGGACGATAACAACATCCAGCGAATCGCCGCGGAAAAAGACCCGATCACCCCGCGCCGCCTGGCCGAGGCGTTCCTTCTCCAGCTGCAGCCTTCGCCAGTGGCGCAGGATCCAGTTCCCTTTCTGGCCGATGATCTCGCGGATCTGATCGCCCGTCAGCGCAACCGGTCCCCGCACTTCCAGCCCTTGCGCGCTCAACCGCAGGCTGATGTTGCGCACCCCCTTGCGCCGCTCCACGCGCAAAGGGACCGCCAGGTCGCCAAGCAGGACCTTTCCGCCTTTGCCTCGCGTCAGTTCAACGGTGACCGTCTCATGAGTCCCTTGTCTCGTTGCCACTCTTCCCGCCATGTTTCCCCCATGAAAAAACAATTTTCCGCAAAAAAATGCCTCACTGGTCCGCATGTGCCTATTGACATTGGAACATATGTTTTATATCCTGTCATTAGAACATCAGTTCCAAGGAGCGTGTGGAACCATGGAAGCAACCGGTTATGTTCGGGCGTCTGCGGCCCACCGGGCGCCAGTCGTCCATCGATTTCCCGTCAAGCCTGCGGCGCGACGCCGGCCGGAATCCGTAACGACCCGGACGCAGCGGTGGCTTGAATCGGCTGACACCCTCCGTGAAACCCGGCTCACCTATGGCATCTGCGCCTTCGCCTTTCTCTATCTATCGGTGAAAGTCCTGCAAAGCCTTTTGCAAGGGCTGCTGTTCTGACGCTCTAGAAGGCGCAGTTGCCGCCTTGTCCGTCGTTTCCGTCGCTACCGCTTTTTCCGTAGATAACACCGGAGAAGCCGCGCCGGAAAAGGCCCATCGAAGCCATGAACTGTAGACAGAGCCACCGCATCGACGGTGGCTCTGTTTTATTCTGGGAGCAAGTCAAAAACGCAGGGCTTTCGACGATAGGTTATGCCATAGGTTGTGATGAAGGTTTAGTGGATCGTGCGCATGACCATGACCACCTTGCCCAGCACAGAGACGTCGCGAACGCGGATCGGCTCCAGGGCGCTGTTCTCCGGCTGCAATCGCACGTGGTCCGCCTCCATGAAAAAACGCTTGACGGTGGCGTCTTCATCGATCATGGCGACGACGATCTGCCCATTAGAGGCGTGGGCCTGTTTGCGCACGATCACCGTGTCGCCATGGAGGATGCCCGCCTCAATCATGCTGTCTCCCTTGACCCGCAGGCCGAAGAACTCGCCTTCCCCCAGCATCGACTTGGCCACAGGCAGGTAGTCCTCCACATATTCCGTTGCCAAGATGGGTGAACCGGCAGCCACAGCGCCCAGCAGGGGCACTTGCAGGAAGGCCTTTGCCGGCGGTTGCCGCTCGGATATGTGAGAGTCCCTTGGCGGACGCTCGAAGGGCGGATTATCGAATTCTCGATGGGCGCTCGCCGTTCCGCCGCCACGGCCCGATTCCAGCCGTTCCTGCCGGTCAGCCAGGACCTCGATCGCCCGTGGTTTTGTCGGATCCTTGCGGATCCAGCCCTTGTCTTCCAATCGCTTCAGATAAACATGCACCGTCGAGCTGGAGGCCCAACCCATCTCTTCGCCGATCTCGCGGACACTGGGCGGATACCCCTTCTCGCGGACATTTTTTCGGATGACTTCAAATACTTCCCGTTCTTTCGGTGTGAGTTGCATCATCCCACCTCCGCTTCCATATTAGCACGTATGTTCCATCGAACTCAAGGGGATCTGTGAAGGAACTGGCCATGATGGCGGCGAAAAATGGAGAAAAGGGACAATATTCCTCAACTCAGGAGGTGGTTCCGAGGTGGTTTCCAGGACGCCTTTTTTTCCTGTCCTGGCCGGATTGGCCGCAGGGGCGACCATGCTCTTTCTGAACGGAACGCTTTTGGCTGCCCTCAACTGGACGGTTCCACTGGATTGGTCGTTGCCGTTGCTCCTCTTCTCCCATCGCTCAGCCGGAATGGACGTGGCCATGAGCGCCATCACCGGGCTGGGGTCGGCCCAATTTCTCCTGCCCGCCTCGGTGGCGGCGGCCGTCCTTCTCTATCTGCGCCGGACGCCACAGCGCCTGTCTATGCTCCTCGCGGCCCTGCTCGCCTGGGGAGTGCTCAACCATCCCATGAAACTCTTTTTCGAACGCGCCCGGCCGGACATGGCCATGGCCCTCGTCCATGAATCGTCAGCATCGTTCCCCTCCGGTCATACCCTGGGCGCCGCCCTGATCCTGCCGGCGTTGTTCATGGCCATCACCGGCCGCTCCCGGCCGCCGGCGGTGACGTTGCTCCCCATCACGCTGGTGGCGATCAGCCGGATTTACCTGGGCGCCCACTGGCCGAGCGATGTGCTCGCCTCTCTGTTGGCCGCCCTGGTCTTCTGGGTCGCCGTCCTTTACGGGCGCAGCGAGCCTGCCCTTCGCGTGAACTCGGTACTGCCGATAAAAAAGCGGCGGTGAAGCATCCTAGATGCATCACCGTCGCTTTTTTATCGCCGGTTTGAGCGGATTATGCCGAGATTTTGCCGAGATTTCACGCCACGGCGTCAGCTGACAAACTTGGCCATTTCTTCGGCGCATTCCCGGCACACGGCTTTTCCCCGGTAGTTATGTACATCGTTCGCGCTGCCGCAAAAAACACAGGCGGGCTCGTACTTCCTCAAAACGATCTTCTCTTCTTCGACAAAAATCTCAAGTCCATCCTTATCGGCAATGCCCATGATGCGGCGGAGTTCCATCGGAATGACAACCCGGCCCAGTTCGTCTACTTTTCGAACGATTCCCGTCGATTTCACGAACCCTCCTCCTTCCACGCCCTTCGACAATATATGTCTTATCTTTACTATAACGTCCATTCTCTACATAGTCAACCTTATTTTTCCATAAAAATGGCGCTTTCTTTCTCTTTCCCTAACTTCATGTAGAAGGAGTAAAAAAACACTGAAAGGGGTAAGCTAGGTATACTTGTAAAAGAAAGGAGAATGAACGCGTGGAAAATAACATCGAGCGCAAAAGCGATAACGTGTTGAACGGCACCACCTGGGAGTTCCTCAAAACCGGTTGGTGGGTATGGCACGTCTTCGCCATCGCGCTGGTCTTCTACCTGGGTCATTTGCTGTGGCCTATCTACCGTTAATCATGCAGAAAGGCCCCGGTTCGCCGGGGCCTTTCGTTTTGCCTGAACATTACTTTTCGTCTGCGTCGAGGCCGTATTTGTTTTGCAGGATGTCCTTGATGCGGTTGGCCCGCAACGCGTCCGTCTCGGCATACTCCTGAAAGAGTTTGCCCACTTCCCTGTCATCGGTCGTCTGCGCGAACTGCTGATAGTCGCGGACCAGTTCCTGTTCATTGAGCAGCGACTTCATCAGGAAGTCCCGGGTGTTCAGTTCCATGAAACGTCACCTCCGGCATTAGTTTGCCGGAGACGGCAGTTTTTCATCCGAAAGGTCTCCCGCCGTTTGGGGAGGCTTCGACTCGCCGCCCTCCCAAGCCACCGGCCAGGGCAGGCTGTCGAGGACCCGGATCACTTCCTCGCGCGTATCGGGGGTCGTGCGGATGAGGACGAGACCGGCTTCCTTGTCGACTGTCGTCGGCACACCGAAATGGCCGAAGCCCTCCAGGATGATGTCGAGGTAGAAAATATGGGACGGATCGATCCGCACCTTCAGGAACGATTCTTCCCCGCCGTCCTTGGGCCGGCGAACGAGATCGAGGGGCGCCACCGGGCGAGGCACACCGATGCGGATGCGCTGGTGGGGACGGGGCGCCTGATCGATGGCATTTCCCTCGTCATCGCGCAGCTCATTGACGATGGCCAAAAAGGGCGTCCGGCCCGGCCCGGCCAGTTCCAGCAAATCGCCGAGGCGGATGCGGTTGCGCACCTCGATCTCGGCTTCCCGCTTTTGCGGGTCATAGGCCTGGACGACACCGACAAAATCATAATCGCGCCGGTAGGACAGATCAGGCTCCTGTCCCGGCGGCCCGTGCAAAAAGCCCCGCGTGTAGGGGCGGTGGCTGATCTTGGCCAGTTCCTCCCACCAGGAGCCCTCGGTGCGCGGCGGCCTTCCCGCCGACCGGGCGGCCAAAGCGCTGTCGACGGCGCGGCGGTAGATCTCGGTGACAGTGGCCACATAGTGGACGCTCTTCATCCGGCCCTCGATCTTCAGGCTGTTGACGCCGGCGTCGAGCAAGGCGGGAATATCGGGAAGCAGGCAGAGGTCGCGGGCGTTGAAGACATAGGAGCCCCGCTCATCCTCCTCGACCGGCAGGTAGAGGCCGGGCCGCGTCTCTTCGACGAGGGCGTATTTCCAGCGGCAGGCCTGGGCGCATTCGCCCCGGTTGGCGCCCCGTCCCGTCAGGTAGTCGCTGATCATGCAGCGCCCCGAGTAGGACATGCACATGGCGCCGTGAACGAAGACCTCCAGTTCGATGTCCACGGCCTGGCGGATCTCTTTGATCTCGCTAAGGGAGAGTTCCCGGGCCAGCACGATGCGCTTGGCGCCCTGTTCCGCCCAAAAACGAGCCGCCTCAGCGTTGGTCACGTTGGCCTGGGTGCTGATGTGCAGCGGCAGGTCGGGAACAGTGCGGCGGGCGACGGCGAAGACGCCGGGATCGGAGACAAGGATGGCGTCGGCGCCCAGGTCGCGCAGCTCTGTCAGATAGGCGGGCAGCGCGGCAAAATCGCGGTTGTGGGCAAAGATATTGACCGTCACATAGACCTTTTTGCCCTGACCATGGGCGAGGGCGACGGCTTGAGCCATCTCTTCGGTCGTGAAATTGCCGGCATAGGCGCGCAAGCCCAGTTCTTTGCCGGCCAGGTATACGGCGTCTGCGCCGTAGTGCAAGGCCATGGCCAGCTTCTCCGGGTTGCCCGCCGGCGCGAGCAGCTCAATTCCCATACTTGGCGACTGCCTGCAGGTGTTCACTGTAGGTTCGGCTGAACTGATGGTAGCCATCCCCTTTGGCGACGAAATAGAGGTAATCTGTGTTGGCCGGATACAAGGCGGCCTGGAGGCTGGCCTTCCCCGGATTGGCGATGGGACCGGGCGGCAAGCCCTGATATTTGTAGGTGTTATAGGGCGATTCGATCTGCAGATCCTTGTAATACAGTTTGGCCTTCGGTTGGCCCAGCAAGTACTGGATGGTCGAACAGGCCTCCAGTTTCATGCCCTTGTTCAGGCGGTTGCGGAAGACGGCGCTGATGACCGGGCGGTCTTCCTCTTTCTGGGCCTCCCGCTCGACCAGGGAAGCCAGGATCACGGCGTCGCGGACGCCGATGTTCAAGGCCTTCATCCGGGCCCGCACCTCTGGGGTCATTTCCTGGTCAAACCGGCTGACGAGCATGCGCACGATCTCCTCGGGCGTCGTCTCGCGGCGGATGCGGTAGGTGGCCGGAAAGAGAAACCCTTCGAGCCGGTTTTCATTGGCGGGAAGCCCTTTGAGGTAGTCATAGTCCAGCGGCGTCTGGGCGAGGGCCTTGCGAAAAGCCTCACGGTCGACAAGTCCCTTGCTGGTGAACAGTTCAATGATCTGGCGCGTCGTGTACCCCTCGGGAATGGTGACGCTGTACAGGCGGGTCTTCCCTTCGATCAGCACGTTGAGGATCTCCGGCACGGAAAGGCTCGGCGTGAGCGCATATTCGCCGGCCTTGAGGGACTCGCCGCCATGCCCGCGGGCATAGCTGGCAAAGGCGCTGCTGCTGCGGATCACCTTTTTTGACTCCAACAGATCGCCGATCTCGCGGGCGGTGACGTTGGAAGGGATCTCGACGACGATCTCCTGCCGGTCTTCCGGGTCCAGAGCCGTCAATCCCTGCTGGTACATCTGAAATGCGATGACTGCGGCAATGATGCCGATAATGGCCACGAACCCAAGGGTCCACCGGGCCTTTTTCTTGCTCCGCACCGTCGAGCCTCCTCCAAAAAAAATCCCCCGCTGCCACGGAGGAAGTCAGTCACCATTATAGGCAGAGGGGCGAGGAAAAAACAAGATTGATAAGAATAAAGACGGTGTATGTCGAATCAAGAAAAAGCAAAAAGCCATCCGAATGCTCGGATGGCCCTCTGTACAAGGGTTTATTCGGGATTACTCTTCTTCGCCGTCTTCTTCGCTCAGTTCTTGCCAGAAGTCAGCGACTTTTTCCCATTCTTCGTCGTCTTCGATATGGCTGAAGACTTCCTCGCCGTTTTCTTCATACTCGACACGGAGGATAATGGCTTCATCCTCTTCGTCATCGAGGGGCAGAAGAATGGCGTACTCTTTGCCGTCGACTTCGACGCGGTCCAGTTCTTCAAACTCCAGCTCGTTACCGTCTTCATCAGTCAGAACGATGATGTTTTCTTGTTCCTGATCCACCGGTAATCACCTCTATTCGCTACGAAACTAAAGCCATTGTATACCAGGGGACATCCCTTGTCAACGAACGCTCAAGCTAAGTATATCCCCCAAGGCCGCCTCGTAACCGTATTTTATTTTGTCTCATCCTGTCGAGTGGTGAGACTTTTTGTCATAACGGGATTGTCCCAATGGGATTTCCTTGTCTTTTCGCGCCTTGGCCTCATTCTGGCTTTCAGCGGGGCCAAGCCTGCCGGTTCGTCAAACCTTTGGCTTCGTCCAACCTACACTTCGTCCAGCCTGTCATCGTTATTATCGCTGTCCGCCCCGTCATCATCCCTGGCGTCTCGCTGGGCTTTTGCCTGTTGGTGGGCTTTGGCGTCCAGATAGTTTTGCAGGATCAGCACGGCGGCCAATTTGTCGACGACCTGTTTTCGCTTGGCCCGGGACATGTCGCCGGCGATGAGCGTCTTCTGGGCCGCCACGGTGGTCAACCGCTCGTCCCAGTAGTCGACAGGGATATCTAGCTTCTCCCCGACAACGCGGCCAAAGTCGCGGATGCCTTCGGCGCGGGGGCCGTAAGTGCCATTCATGTTGCGCGGCAGTCCACAGACGATCCGCTCGACCTCATAGGCCTTGACCAATTCCTTCAGTCGCTCCATATCGGCGGCCAAGCGGCCTCGCCGGATCGTCTCAATCCCCTGAGCCGTCCAGCCCATCAGATCAGAGACGGCGACGCCGATGGTCTTGTCTCCTACGTCCAATCCCATGATCCGCAACATTCATACCACCTTGATGCAAAAATCCCGGCACATGCGCGAGCAGTAGCCGCAGAGGAGGCAGCAGGCCGGGTCGACGACAGCTCGGGGCAACGGTTCTCCCCAGTCGCGGGCAGTCTCGTTACCCGTCTCGGTAGAAGCCTCGGTAGAAGCCTCGATACCAGTCTTGATACCAGTCTCTATATCAGTCTTGGTGCCAGTCTCGATACCAGTCTTGGTGCCAGCCTTGGTGCCAGCCTTGGTACCTGTCTCGGTGCCAGCGGTACCCGTCTCAATAGGTACCCCTTCGTTCGCTTCCGTGGTCTTTCCGCTATCCTCAGATTCACAGCGGGATTTTTCCAGCGGTTCTTCTACTACACGCAGCGCCCCCTGGGGGCAGGCCGGCACACAGCGGCCGCAACCGGTGCACCAGTCTTCGATGAGAAGCCGTCTCCCCCGCCCCTGCACCTCGCGCCAGTTCTCCTCGGAGACGGCTTTCCCGGCGAAGAGGCGCAGGTTCACTTCCAATTCCCGTTCAGACTGCATGCCGATGGCGATGGCGTCCAGGTGGGGCTGGGCGAGCGCCCAGGCGAGGGCTTCCGGCGCTTTCGCGTGGAGGTTGCCGCCGCCGAGGACCTTCATGCCGTAGATCCCCTTCCCTGCCCGGTGGGCCTCGGCGATGGCGGCGAGCATCTCGGCAGCCGTGCCGTCGAGGATGCCGATGCCTTCCATGTTGATCAACGGGTGGATCACATCGACGTCGTCCATGGCGGCGGCGGCGCGGACGGCGGCGACGGCATGGGTCGAGAGACCGACGGCCCTCACCCATCCCCGCGCTTTTGCTTCCAGCAGGTATTCGAAGGCTTCCCGGTGGCCGCGCAGGGTATGCTCGCTCTCCTGCTCATGGAGCAGGAAGATGTCGATCACATCCCGGTCCAGTTCCCGCCGCGCCTCTTCCAGGGCGTCCTGCATCCCTTCAGCGCTGTAGGCGTAGGACTTGGTGGCGATGACCACGTCATCGACATCACCCCCGTCGCGGTGGTAGCCCCGCAGGGCCTCCCGGATGTAGGGGTAGGTGCCGTAGATCTGAGCCGTGTCGACAAAAGTAACGCCTGACGAAAAGGCCTGCCGCAACAGCGCCGCTCCCCGGTCGAGGGGGAGCGAGCCTTGCAGCGGGCCGATCGTCAGGCTGCCAAAACAAAGGCGGGACACTTCCAGTCCCGATCTGCCGAGTCGCACTTTGCCACGTCTTGTGTTGCTGCGTGTTGAGTCGCCGCGTGAGCCAAGACTGGTATGGCCGAGTGTCGAATGGTCGATCGCGTAACCGATTACGTTACCGATCGCGTTACCGCTTGAGTTACTGAGATTTCTCCTCATCATGGCTCTCCAGGTAAAAACGTACAAGTTCTTCTAAGAGGTCATCGCGCTCGAGCCGGCGGATCAGGCTGCGGGCGTTTTTATGGCTGGTGATGTAGGCGGGGTCCCCGGAGAGAAGGTAGCCCACCAACTGGTTAATGGGGTTGTAGCCTTTCTCCTTCAACGCTTCATAGACGGTGCGGAGAATATCGCTGGTGGCCAACTCATCTTCCGTCTTCGCCTGGAACATCATGGTTTGGTCAAAGGTATCGTTTGCCATCGGTCCCAACCCCCCAACGGAATCACGCTCGAACAAAACGCATGGGTAGCATAGAAAGCTTGGGCAGACAGAAGCCCGGGTAATCGAAAGCTAGTGCAGAAATGCTCTCTCCAACCATATTATTCTGCGCCAGTTTCTATTTTCCTCTACTTTTAGCCTATTTAATCTGACTCTTGAGGAGCTTTTTCGCCGCTTCCAGGGCGTCGGCCAGTTTGGACGGATCTTTGCCGCCCGCCTGGGCCATGTCAGGGCGACCGCCGCCGCCGCCGCCGCAGGCCTTGGCGGCTTCCTTGACCAGGTTGCCGGCATGGACGCCGCGGCCAACGATGTCCTTCGTGGCGGCGGCGACAAGGTTCACCTTGTCACCGGCGACAGCGCCGAGGATCAACACGCCAGAGCCGAGTTTTTCTTTGAGCAGGTCAGACATGGAGCGCAAGGCGTCCATGTCGGGCGCTTGCACCTTGGCGGCCAGGACGGTGACGCCGTTGATCTCCTCTTTGCCGGCCAGGAGGTCGTCGACCTGGTACTTGGCCAAGCGGCCGAGCAGTTGCTCGATCTCGCGGTCCTTCTCGCGAAGCTGGGCCTGGAGGGAATCGACGCGGTTGGTCACTTCAGCAGCAGGGACTTTGAGCTTTTCAGACAGCGTGCGGACGGTCTCTTCCTGCTCGTTCAGGTACGCAAGGGCCGCTTCGCCGGTGACGGCCTCGATGCGGCGCAAGCCCGCGCCGATGCCGCTTTCGGAGACGAGCTTGCAGAGGCCGACCTGGCTGGTGTTGCCCAGGTGGGTGCCGCCGCAGAGTTCCATCGAGTAGTCGCCCATGCGGACGACGCGCACCGTATCACCGTATTTTTCGCCAAAGAGCGCTGTAGCCCCCATGGCCTTGGCCTCGTCGATGGACGTTTCAAAGACCTCGACGGGCAGGGCCTGGAAGACGGCCTGGTTGACGGCCGCTTCGATGCGATTCCACTCGTCCTTCGTGAGGGGGCTGAAGTGGGAGAAGTCAAAGCGCAGCCGGTCGGGCGTGACGAGGGAGCCGGCCTGATTGACGTGCTCGCCGAGCACTTCCTTTAACGCCTTGTGCGTGAGGTGGGTGGCGCTGTGGTGGCGGGCGATGGCCAAACGACGGTTGCTGTCGACCTCGGCGGTGATGGCATCGCCTTCCTTTATAGAGCCTTCGGCCACGACGCCGAAGTGGACGTGTAGGCCGCCGGCCATTTTTTTCGTATCGTCGACGCGGACGACGGCGTCGCCGGCGCGCAAGAGGCCCATGTCGCCGATCTGGCCGCCCGATTCGGCATAGAAGGGGGTTTCGGCGAGAACCACCTGAACGGCGGTGCCGGCGCCCGCCTCAGTGACGCGCTCGGCGCCAGTGACGATGGCTTTGACGACGCTCTCGCCAGCGGTCTTGCCGTAGCCGGTGAAGACGGTCGGCCCGAGTTGCTGGAGCAGTTCGGCCCAGAGTTCCATGCCGGCGCCGTAGACGGTGTCCTGGCGGGCTGCTCGGGCGCGCTCACGCTGGGCTTCCATCGCTTGTTGGAAGCCGTCCTTGTCGACGGTGAGGCCGTTTTCCTCGGCGATGTCCTCGGCCAGGTCGAGGGGGAAGCCGTAGGTGTCATAGAGGGTGAAGGCCTGCTTGCCGGGCAGGACGTTGCCGCCCTCCTGCTTGACCTTGGCCACCATGTCAGCGGCGATGCGCATGCCGTCGGTGAGGGTCTCGTGGAAGCGCTCTTCTTCGATCTTGATCACCTTACGAACGAAGTCCTGCTTCTCGCGGATGTCCGGATAGGCCGCGCCCATCAGTTCGACGACGACGGGGACGATCTCGTGCATGAAAGGCTTGTCGATGCCGAGGACCTTGCCAAAGCGGACGGCCCGGCGCAGGATGCGGCGCAGCACGTAGCCGCGGCCTTCGTTGCCCGGCAGAACGCCGTCAGTGATCAGGAAGGTGCAGGAGCGGATATGGTCGGCGATGACGCGGAAAGGAAAGCCCCGGTCGTCGCGGTGATAGACTTGGCCGCAGAGTTGCTCCACAAAGGCGATAATGGGCCGCATCAGATCCGTGTCGTAGTTGGAGCCCACGTTTTGCAGGACCGAGGTGACGCGCTCCAGGCCCATGCCCGTGTCGATGGAGGGCCGGGGCAGCGGCGTCATGACACCGTTTTCGTCGCGGTTGTACTGCATAAAGACGAGGTTCCAGATCTCAAGCCAGCGGTCACAGTCACACTTGCCGATGGCGCACTCGTCGGCTTTGCAACGCAGGTGCTCGCCGCGGTCGATGAGGATCTCCGAACAGGGGCCGCAGGGGCCCGTGTCGCCCATTGCCCAGAAGTTATCCTTTTCACCGAGGCGCAGGATGCGCTCTTCGGGCACGCCGATCATGTCGCGCCAGAGGGCGAAGGCTTCGTCATCATCGAGGTAGACGGTGGCGTAGAGCTTGTCCTTCGGCAACTGGCACACTTCGGTCAGGAACTCCCAGGCAAACCGGATGGCGTCCTTTTTAAAATAGTCGCCAAAAGAGAAGTTGCCGAGCATCTCAAAAAAGGTATGGTGACGGGCCGTCCGCCCGACTGTGTCTAGGTCGTTGTGCTTGCCGCCGGCGCGGACGCACTTTTGGGACGTGGTGGCCCGCACGTAGGGACGCTTCTCGAAGCCGAGGAAGACGTCCTTAAACTGGTTCATGCCGGCGTTGGAAAAGAGCAGGGTGGGATCATTGTGAGGGACCAGGGAGGAACTGGCGACGATGGTATGTCCTTTTTGCTCGAAGTATTCGAGAAAGAGCTGCCGTACCCGGTTGCCGGTGAATTCCAAAGCCTAAACGCCTCCTTGAAAATAAACAAAAACCCATCCCCGGACCGCCTAAAACGCCGGCCAGGGACGAGTCAATCCACGTACTTATCGCGATTGGATCATCGCTCGACTCGTCCTGTCGATATGTGTCCAACCTGTAATATAGCGTGTTGGGGAGGGGGATGTCAAGGGAGGGGGGAATCCAAATACTGTTTAAATGTTGTTCCTGCAAAATTGCTAACCTTTTTTACGCTAACTTTTCCTTAACATTAATGCATTTTTCCGTTAAACCACTTTTCTTAAATTTATATCTCATATATCTCGATACATAATCTTCATGTGTTGAAATGATTAGTTGCTTATCTGAGAACTCATTCCTCAGAAGATCGACTAAAGAAGCCATATTAATATCGTCCATAGTTTGAACAGGGTCATCAATTAATATTGCATTGAAGTTGTTTTGACTACTATATACCTTGTTTAATGCTAAAGACCATGCAATTACTACACCCGCAATCTGTCCCGAACTCATAGAGTGCACTACATCGTGTTTGTTTTTTATGTCACTGATAAATCTAATACTCTTTGCTGAATTCTTATCATCCCCTGTGTCTAAAAAAACGCCAATGCCTTTTTGGTAATATTGTAAAATCTTGCCGCTAAATATGTAAAAAGGGATCTCAACATCTTGAATTAACTTTTTATGTCTCTTGCTAATTTCTTTGCTGTATATGTCACAAATGGTATATAAAGGCATTTTGTTTCTTACATCATCTTTTTGAATCCCTTTCGTCCAGTTATTCAATACATCAAACTTTTCTGTTTCTTTTCGTTTCCTTTCAACTAAATTTTGTTTTTTTGTATATAACGCATTAAAATATACGCTTTCAATGTACATCTTCTTCTCTTTAATATGTTCCAACGTAACAAACGCTATATTTTCAATCTTGCTACCAAAACAAGAATCAAATATGTGTTTCAATTTTGAAATTGGCACTTTTTCTACTTCTATGAATTCAGGTGATATTTCCTTTTTTAAACCTTTCATTTCATCGCAAATAGTTTTATATACTTCATCCGTAAATAAGTATGCTTCTTTTTTCTGATTACAGAACCGAAAGAAATCAAATTTATTATCCGTACACCACTTTAAATATTTAGCGACTTCAGACTTATGTTTATAAGTTTTAGTAATCTGAATAAAAAAGTCATCATCTACAATATTGTCGGAAGTTTTTAAATATTCATTGATAGAATTGATCAGTAAATTTATATGTTTGTTGTACAAAACATCTATGTCATCTTCAATTTCTTTTGTAGAACTATCGAGTAAACTTAATAGACTTTGCCTTTTGCTTGTGATATTCTCGATCATTTTTTCATACGTTTCCCACGTATAGCCGCATAACGGACATTCATTATCAGTCAAGACTGTTTTATCTCGAACTTCATCATATACTCTCATAAGCGACATTCTTGTGTTATTCATATTTTGAATAAGTTTCGATAATTCACCCGAACCTTTTTGTTTCAAAACTATATTCTTCAAAGATATCTTTATCGCGTCATAATCATGATTTCCACCTAAAATCTCTTTTAATTTATCAATAATTGCATCGTTAATTTTTGTTATTATACTCTCCTTTTGTAAATTAACTAAACTTTCATGTGCAATTTTTGAATTATTATATTTCTTAACAATTTGATTGTATAATTCATCATTGTTTTGTATCCAATACCCTAATATTGTAGCATTGCGCATGAGCTCCTTTTTTTCAATGTAATTATCAATAGTTTTGTTAAAATTATCATTCCTATAGTCAACATTAAACTTTACATAATGTTCCAGCAGTTGAATTTCTTCATCGATTTTATCTTTATTTTCTTTTGTGACTTGTATATCCTCTCTATCCCAATCCTTATGTACTCCACAATCCTTTAGTAATGATCTATAGCTAATTGACTCCGTTTTTATCTTTCCACTTATTTCTCTTTCAACTTCCTCTATTTCTTGTTTAATTAAATCTATTTGAGCACTTAATGTTCTATGTTCAATTCTAATTTTGTTTAAAAATTCTTCAATTTTTTTAAGTTGTTCTTTTTCGGATCCTGTTCCAAACAAGGTATCAATTTGTTTTATCCTATCTTTTTCAGGTAATTTTAAGTAGTAAGTATTGTTCTCTTGTTCAATATAATAAAAATTATTAAAAAAGTTAAATACTCCATTAGAAAACTCAGTTGCCTGATTTTCTTTTAGATCAGTTATTATAGATTTGACTTTATTTGAATATTGTTCAACCAAGTCGGTATACGTAATATTTACTGTATTTAAATCATTAAAAATACTACCATCATAGTAATATGGCTTGAATCTATCAAAGCATTCAGGTCTATTGGATGTAGTGGTAGGAGCATTGTGTGACATGTAAATAATCTTAGAAAAAATCTTCCCCGTACTATTAATAAATTCACCAACTAAAATAATGTCAAGTTCTTTGTTCTTTATATAAGGAGAATACTCAAAACCCGTTCTCATATCTGAAGTAATAATCGTAGCATTTCTGTTGATTTTATTGGTAATAATTAATTCTATTGCATCAAAGATAGTTGTTTTTCCAAAGCCATTTGGTCCATCTAATACTATTAAATCAATATTCTCAAAATCAAGCACTGCTTTTTCAACGAGCTTAAAATTTTCAATATATAACGATTTGATTTTGTAATTATTCATTGCTTAAAACCCCCTTTCAAAAGGCTAATAATCTCATTAGTATTCATGCTTTTTATCCTATCAATATCGATTTTGATTATTTTATTAACTAATAATGATTTATCTTCACCTATTTCATGGATCTTTTTAAATATTACCGAAGCTAAATCATCAATCATTCTTTCCTGTCCTTTATACCTTAGGAAAGGCAATTTAATAAAAAATCCTGCAACTAAACTATATAATGAATCATTCTCAGGATTTTTTTTAAACTCCTGAAAGTGGTCGCTATTTAAAATATCATACAAGGCATTTGTAGTTGTGTTATAGCTTTTTCTTATATTATTAAAAAGATTAACTTGGTTTTCGGTGTATAACAAAACGTGTTTCTTGAATTTTTGTGGATCCTCTTCTATATCAAAAATACCTTGTCTAATTTCTTTTCCAAGCGAGGTTATATTTACTTTTAAACATATTATTATGTAAGTGTTTTTTTCCATGGCAGATTTTTGTATTTCAGAGTCATTGATTATGTTGTAATATTTAATAAATTTCTCTTTAACTTCATCTACATTAGTGAATTCAGAGTCATCCAGGTAATCAACTATAAAATATGCTTCTAACGACTGTTTTGCTTTACTAGGACCCCAAAATTCTATGTTATTAGTTTGTTGTGTTTTGAATTTTTCAAATCCGTTCTCATGAAAAATTTCTAAAATTATGTTCTTCATTTATTAAGCCTCTCTTTCAGTTTATCTAAGCTTATTATCTCTATATCTTCTTTTATATGCACAATATTATTTTTTAATCTCCCACCATCTAACTCATTTTCTAGTTCATTTACATAAAGTTCAGATACATCACAAAAACTATCATCGTAAATTCGATCCAAATTAATTTCTTTCGTAATTAAAGCATCAACCTCATAAAGCAAGTCAATATTTGATGGATTGTTTAATATCTTTTTCCTTAGCAAGTCCTCATGGATTTTTTTAAATAATTTTTCTTCTTCTTCGCTACACAAACCATTTAAATTTGGCTTTGTTATATTTGTTATTATGTACTTTTTCTGATTAATAATAAATACACCATTATTTTTTGCTTTTGCGGTACTGTTAACCAGTAGTTCTGTTGTAGGAAAATAAAACTCCGCTAATAAATTATCAGGAATTAAAGCTCGATAATCATCGTCATTAAGCTTTTCGTTTGTTTTATGTTCCGGGGTTACCATTTTACAAAAAGAGCTAAACTTTTCTTTAGTACCGTAGTAATTCCAAAGTTGACACATGTATTTATGCAACTTAAAATTTTTTTCTGAGGTACAAGCTATTTGAACGTCAGTATTTATTTCCTGCAAAAGCCTCCTTTTTACTTCTAAAATAATATAATAGTATTCTTCGAATTTTTTTATAAATTTACTTTTTAATTTATTGGTATAGTATAAGTCTCTTTCCATCTCAATTGTATTTAATAATTCGCATAAAGAACAAAAAGGATAAGGTGCAACTATAAAATTCCCTCGTCCAAAATCATCAATATTCTTGTGTCTTTCTCTTACTATCTGGTCTATTACATTCATAAAATATAAATATATAACTTCCGTATCGAACGTAGCTAATGTCTCATTTTTTAGTAGATATTTTATCTTAATTATTTTCTCTTTTATCAGTTGTTCAATTTCCTCCAATCCACAGTAATTTTTAATAGTTCCGTTAATAATATATTCATATGTTGAAATGTTAGAATTACCATAAGTTATGGGGACTTCTTTTATTAAATGCAAGTAACCCTTTGAATTTGAAAAACTATTTGTATTTTGTACTAATTTTAAAATAGCCTTTCTATAGTGACTAATTTCTTGGGTCTTATACGCTTTTACTTGATGTAATGTGAGGTAATTCTGAAATTTATCTTTAATTGAAAAATCTTCTACCTTCTCAAGCTCCATTAAATAATTATGACACTCCGCTAGTTTATTACTGCTTTGGTCTTTACTATATTCTATTGGACATTTTTCACCCTTTTCTAATCTCTCGCATATTACTTTTAACATATGGTATATTGCAACTTTACCTTGATATACATAACCACTCCATGTTGGGGAAGCATCCCAATCCACAACCCGATCCCTCCTATATGTTTATATTATTTACTTTAACCAGCTGTTATTATATCCGTAGACTAATTAACTATTGATGTTATATCTACTCTTTTATCTTACCATTCATAGTCAACAACAACCATAAATTGTAAGTTAATTTCTATTTAATTATACCATTAACGTCAATCGCTTACAATCGTATTCATATGATTTTTGTAGAGGTACTTGTTCTATTACCTCATAATCATCTCCAAATATACATTTAAATTATTTAAAGGAAAGGTCCTGCTCCGAGGTGTAAACGGCCAAGACAAAGAAATGCTTCGAAAGTTCTTCCATGTTCTTGTGCCACATGATGGCGAGTTCTCATTCGTTTCGTCCAGGAGCAGTAACGGGAGGTTTTTCTCATTCCCGCGAGGATCACATGGGTTTTACCAAAGGTCGTGTCGATGTTGATCTCCCGAAAGGTGTTGTTCTAAAACTGAACATCATAGGATTCGAGCAGTTTTTATCCTTCTTCACTGTTAAACTGGCTGCGACGTACACGCTCTCCCTCGTTATCCGCCTAGTTTCTGGTTTGCAAACCGAGCTACAGGCCTGCCAAAAGGACGTGATCCGCTCTTCCGACATACTGAAATGATTCTCGTCCATGTCATCAGCCCTTCCTCGAGCGAAAGGCCATCACCTATTTTTTCGAGTCCTCTTGAGGCTTTCTCGCATTCCCCCTTGACTTCAAGTACACTTGAACCACTAAGCTATGATCAGGAGGCGACACACATGGCCGACATCAGCGTCAAAGAAGCGGCAGAGGTGGCAAAAATAAAGCCCCATACGCTGCGCTATTACGAAAGCATCGGGCTTTTGAAGGACATCCAACGAAATGCCGCCGGGCAACGGGTGTATAGTGAAGCGGATTTGCGCTGGCTGGCCTTTATCAACCGCTTGCGCGCCACCGGGATGAGCATTCGCAAGATGCAGGAATACGCGCGGTTGCGCCATCTCGGGGACAGCACCGTTTCCGAACGAAAAGCCTTGCTCTGCGAACACCTCAAAGAGATGGACGACAAGATCGCCAAACTGCTGGAAGTCCGGGAGTACGTGGTCGGCAAAATCGAGATTTACAATGAAATGGAGGAAACGCTGCATGAACGCGGAAAGTCGCTGGGAACGGGGTTATAAAAAACTGCTTGAAGTGGATGGACACGCTGGAGAAGCGGTGAAGAACAGCCTCAACGAAATCTCGCCTGATCTGGTGCGCTACATCGTGGAGTATGCCTTCGGCGACATCTATTGCCGAGACGGCTTGGATCTGAAATCGAAGGAAATCGCCGTCGTCGCGGCATTGACGGCGCTGGGCAACGCGCAGCCCCAGTTGAAGGTTCATTTCAACGGCGCTTTGAATGTCGGCTGCACTATCAACGAAGTGAAAGAGATCATCCTACAGATGTCGGCCTATTCCGGTTTTCCCACCTGCATCAATGCAATGAACGCCTTGCAGGATGTCCTTCAGGAACGCCGCGCGCAAGGGATCACCGACCGGACCGGCGAAGCCCCGACGAACACGGCAAGCCCCTACAACGCCGGGAACCTTGACCACAGGGCGGGCTCGGACGCGGACCGCTATGCACGGGGCGCCCAGGCGCTTTCGGTGTTGGACGAGCAGCAGGTGGCGCGGCTGGAACAGGCCTATGCCGACTTTTCGCCAGACCTGATCAATCTCATCCTGAGCAACTACGCCGATGTGTACGCCAGGGACAACCTCGATAAAAAATACCGCCAAATCGCCACGATCGCGGCGTTGACGGCACTGGGCAATGCGCAGCCTCAACTTAAGTTTCATATCCACGCGGGGTTGAATGTGGGGTTGGAAGCGGCGCAGATCATCGAGATCATGTTGTTGATGACGGTCTATGCGGGGTTTCCTGCGGCGATCAACGGGACCAATGTGTTGAAGGAAGTCATGCGGGAGAGAAATCGCGAACGTTAAAACGCTCTCATATACTGCTCTGGGGTGGAGTATATGAAACAGCTAAATCCGGAAAAGCTGGTTGTCGAATACAGAGATGGCGTGACCCCGGCGGAACCTGTCATCGGACGAAAATATACGTTAACACACTCCGATATCACAGGAGAGCTTTTTCTCACGATAGGTCGCGCCTACGCCTACGAAAAAATCAACAGCCTGCGCGATGAAGTCCTGGCGGAATGCCGATGGTATGACGGCACGATCATTTTGTATGTCTATGTTTACGTGAATGGTCAGTTTGCTCCCCTATCGGCTCGACGCGATCGCATCTTTCGGCGCGAATTGCCGCTGGCGTTAGCGGCGATTCGATATGGAGATGCTCAATTTTTTATGGCGCACCCCGAATTGGATCATGCACCCATCCTGATTTATTTTGACTCGACAAACCCGAATTATCATCGGTTTGAGAACTGGGGGACGCCCAGCGATTATAGGTTATGGCGCTCCTCAAGCAAACAGGCCCTTCCGGTCGCACCACCTGTGGATCATCCGGAGACCCGCCCATGTCCTTTTGCGCATAGCCCGTTGCGTTCCTTGTTATCCTATCAAAGCCTTAAATAAACCCAGAATACCTGGAACAAATAGAAGAATCGCTATGGTCTGCTCCCTGCGTTTAATTTTTTCAATAGGAGCATTCGTAAATTGGGATTTCCATTCAAGGTAACTAGGAAAAAATGATAAAACGTATACTGATGCCCCAGATACTAAAAATAACGACCAAAGTAAAATCGATATACGGCTCAAAGTATGCTGTCACCCCCAACGGCAACGGTCATTCAGGTTGCCCAAGTAAATGAAAATGACACAACCTTTTCACCCTATTGCTGACACGCAAAAAGCCCGCCGTTGTCGCGGGCTTTCCTAAAAGTCACTAGAGCGAGTCTTTTCTATATGCCCACATGAATGCAAAAAGGTTTTACATGATGATCTTTCTCCACCTCGCATTTCTCCCATACTCAATACAGACGATGACATCCTGCCTCGCCAACCGATTGAGGACCTTCTGAATGGTTGGCCGGCTGATTCCGGGGCAGCGTTCCTGAATATCGGAAAAACTGAAGTCGGCCAGCATAGCCAGGACCACTTCCTGGACCTTTTCTTCCTTCCAACCCCGTTTCCGGTTGGCTTCCGACACGACGCCAACCCGTTCCTCAAAACGCTGGTACGCTTTCAGCAGCATGGACAAGAAAAATTCCGTCCAAGGCAGCAGCACATGCCGCCCCTCATGCCAGCCAAGGGACGAGCGATGCAGGGCGTCATAATAATGCTCTTTGTCTTCCTCGATCACCTTTTCCAGACTGATGTAGCGTCCAACCTCGTAGCCGCTCCGGTACAACAGCAACAGGGTCAGCAAACGGGCCATTCTCCCGTTCCCGTCAGGAAAGGGATGGACGCACAAAAAGTCAAGAACGTAAGCGGCCATGATCAGCAATTCATTGACCGTGCCCTGGTTTTTTACCTGTTCATACCGCTCCGTCAATTCCTTCATCGCATCCGGGGTCATCACAGCCGGGACCGTTTGGAACCGAACCCTTGTTTCTCCCGACGGAAGCGTCTCTCGGATATAGTTTTCGGAGGCCTTCCAGGAGCCACCTGCGCCGGTCGCGTAGTTCATGAGATCCCGGTGAAACTGGTGAATCACGTTTTCGTTCACAGGGATATAGGGCGCCGATTCATGGATCAGTTTCAGCACGTCACGATAGCCGGCCACCTCTGCCTCTGACCGGTTTTTCGGTTCCGACTTCTCCTGGACCAGCGCGGTGATCCGCCGGGTCGACACATAGATGCCTTCGATCCGGTTCGACGCTTCTGTGCTCTGGATGACGGCCGTTTCTTTCATCGCCTTCAAAATCTCCGGAATCTGCCGCTCAAAAAGCGCCTGCTTCCCTTTGTACTCGGCAATTCGCGTCAGCAGTGAGATGACGGAATTGGGCCAGGACGCTCTCTCCAGCTTTTCATTTCGAAACGACATCATGACGGGCATCCCCTTAAAACTATATATTTAAAGTCTAAAAGATATATATAATTATAGCCCATTTTTCTTTTTATCAAAAGAACCGATCTCCCAGCTTTTGCTCTTTCGTTGGTTATATCAACAGACGCTCCCATCATCAAATAATGACATCGTTCTGTAGGAGTTCCTTACGGACTTATTCTTCTGTCTCTCCCACCCCACTCCTTCCGCCGCCTGTGGTACCACAGGGGGCGTTTTTGCTGACCAAAAACGCCCCCTTCCCTGTGATCGGTGCTACAATAAAAAAAACACTTCCTTTTTGTGTGAAAGGTCGTTGGGCAGAGATGGCAACTGAACTCCATCGCACGTTCCTTTCCGAGGCAACAGGGTCTGCCTCGCTGAGCACCTCCATTCCGTCAAACCCTCCTATCCTGACTAGGACGTCTAACCCGACCGGGACGCCCAGCCCTACGGGGACATCCCGTTCTACCGGAACATCTAGCCCGGCCACGACGCCCATCCGAGGGACAAACCCCGCTCCGGCAAGTGCTTCAAATGCGGCAACGGCAACCGCCACTGGCGACGAAGCGCTCTGTCAGGCGTTGCTGCGAAGGGCCGGCTTCGGAGGCAGCCTTACCTATCCCACCCCAATAAATGCAGCGGCTCCCGAGGCCTGGCTGCAAACAGACCCCCATCCCCCCTCCCTAACCGGTGTCGTCAACGATGATGGCGGCGAACCGCTCAAAGACGAAGAAGCCAAGAAAGCCCGCCGCCAGCGGGAGCAAGAGAATCTGAAAGCCCTGCGGGCCGCTTGGCTGCAACGGATGACCGAAGGGTCTTTTCCCCTCCAGGAAAAGCTGGCCCTCTTCTGGCACAACCATTTTGCGACCTCCTCAGTCAAGGTGACACGCAGTCTCTACATGGCCCGCCAGTACGACCTCTTCTACCGGCACGGCTTGGGCAAGTTCGGCGATCTGCTGAAAGCGGTGACGCGCGATACCGCCATGTTGCTCTGGCTCGACGGCAACCGCAACACCGCCAAAGCGCCCAATGAGAACTACGCCCGCGAAGTGATGGAACTCTTCACCCTGGGCGTGGGCCATTACACGGAAATGGACATCAAAAACGCCGCCCGGGCCTTTACGGGCTGGCAGGTGGACAAGGCGGGCCAAAGCGTCTTTAACAAAAAAATCCATGACGCGGGCGCCAAGACCCTCTTTGCAAAAAGCGGCCCCTTCGACGCCGACGGCGTCATACACCTGCTTCTGGAACATCCCCAGACAGCCCGGTTCATCACCGCCAAGGTGCTGCGCCATTTTTACCGGGAGAATCCCGAGCCGGCGCTGGTCGAGGAACTGGCCGGACTCTATCGCCAGAGCGATTACGATATGAAAGCGCTCCTGGGCGCGCTCTTTGCCCGGAAGGAATTTGTTCAGGCCGCCCAGGAACGAAGCCTGGTAAAATACCCCACCCAGTTTCTCGCCGAGACTGTCCGCCTCACCGGCATCCGCCTGACGGCAGACCAGATCTCCCACTGGATGAACGAGATGGGGCAGTTGCTGTTTACGCCGCCCAACGTGGCCGGATGGCCCGGCGGCGAGGTCTGGCTGAACAGCGCCACGTTGCGTTCACGCTTTCAGTTTGCCCAGGAGGCCGCCCGCCTGGCGAAGCAGGGGCTTCTGGTCCAATCGTTGCCGCCAACGGCAGAGGCGGCGTTGGCGCAGTGGTCCCAACAGTTGTGCCTGGCTCTGTCCGCCAGTAGCCGTGCGGCCTTGCTTGGCTACGCCCAGGGCGCCTGGTCAGCGACCAAGGCCCAGGGACTCCTCGCGCTGCTGCTCATCTCGCCGGAAAACCAGAGGTTGTAGGAGGCCCGCCATGGATTCGATCACACGCAGGCAGTTTCTCGTCGGCGCCGGCATCACCACTGCGGTCTTGGGCGCCGGCGCCCTCAGCGGATGCGCCAACGGGCTTTTCCCGGCACAATTGGCTTTTGCCGGCACAGGTTCGGCGCCCCGCACCGACAGAACCCTCGTCGTCATCCAAATGGCCGGTGGGAACGACGGGCTCAACACCCTCATTCCCTATCAGAATGACGCTTATTACAATAACCGACCCACCATTGCCGTCAAAGCCGATGCGGTCCTGCCCCTTGATGAGCAGGTCGGTCTGTCCCCTGCTCTTGCAGGCATCCATCGCCTTTATGGGGCTGGGCGCGTGGCCATCGCCCAAGGTGTCGGCTATCCCAAACCGGACCGCTCTCATTTTCGCTCCATGGACATCTGGAACCTGGCCGATCCGGATACCCGGGCGCAACAAGGCTGGTTGGCGCGCTACATGGCCTCGACACCCGATGCCAATCACCCCATGCGGGCCGTTGTCATCGGCAACCAGATGTTGCTGGCGCTTTCTGGCGAACTGTCCGTTCCAGTCATCCCTTCGCTGAACAACTACAAATTAGCCAAGGAGACGGCCCTGGTCGAGGCGTTTAAACAGATGTATGCAACGGCAGCATCCACCGACCCATACCTCTCAGTGAAACGAAAAGGCAACAGCCTGATCGCCTCTGTGGAACAAGTGGAGCGCCTCAAAGGGACGTCGCAAGGCTACCCGTCGACAACCCTGGGACGAGCCTTGGCCGACGCGGCCGCTTTGATCAAAGGGGAAACGCAGACGCAAGTCATCTACACCCAACTGGGCGGCTTCGACACTCACGCCGGACAGGTGCAGACCCAAACCAATCAACTGAAACAGGTTGACGAGGCTGTCAGCCATTTCTGCCAGGACCTGGACGAATCCGGCAAGGCTGATCAGGTGTTGCTCCTGCTCTTTTCCGAGTTTGGCCGGCGCGTCCACGAGAACGCATCCGGCGGCACCGATCACGGCACAGCGGGACCGGTCTTTTTCATCGGCGCGCCCGTCAAAGGCGGTCTGTATGGCGAATATCCCTCGTTGACCGACCTGGATCAGGGCGATCTGAAGTTCACCACCGACTTCCGGCGCCTTTATGCCACGGTGATCGACCGATTCCTCGGCGGATCGTCCGAGACGGTGTTAGGCGGAAGGTTTGACCCCATCGACTTTATGTAGCCTTTTTTATCTTTATCTCGCTCACGTGAATGGCCGATCCGCTTATCCTAATCAGGCCCCGAGTCGCCCTTTTTCAGCCATGCCTCTGAAATTCAAAAAGCCCGCCGATGAGCGGGCTTCTTCAAAAAAAGCAATAACACTCCTTGACCACTACGCCGCCAACGTTCTTTTTTGTCATTCGATAAGGCGCAGCAGATATGCTCTTTTTCGATATTGGCCGCGTTGACTTGGATGATGTGCTCCATGGCTTGCGCCATCCTGGGCTATCCCCAGGCTTTCTTGAGGTGATCCACCATCATGCCGACGATGGCGTCGTTCTCGCCCAACCCTTGCATGTGGGCGCTCACCTCATACCCCTTGGCTTCCAACTGGCTTTTCCAGGAATGGGGCTCATCGCCGGCCATATCCTTTTGGGCATGGCCGCCGGCCACGACCAAAAAGGGCGCGAGCTTGACCTTTTTCACGCCGCTGGCGGCCAGGTCGCCCAGGGCGTGTTGCAACTCCGGGTAGCCCTCGACAGTGGCGAGCATTACGTTCTGGCCCCGGTACTGGTGGCGCAGGAGATCATTTAAGCAGCCGAAGGCGCTCAAGGCCCGGTGGTCGGTCCCATGGCCCATGAGCAGCAGCGCTTCCTCGTCGCTGTTTTCCGGGATGAGGCCGGCGATGGCGTCACAGGCGCGCCGGTAATCGTTGAATTCATGAAGGAGCGAGTCGCTGAGCACCAGTTTGTCAAAGACAGGGCCGTCGCTGGTCTGCATCGTTTGGAGGCTTTTGACGATCTCTTCAAGGTCGCAGTACTCCCGGCCGGGAAAGACATGCAGGGAGTGAACAACCACCTGGTTGTAGCCGTCATCTCTCAGTTTCGCCAGGGCCGTCAATGGGCTGTCGATGAGCAGTTGTTGTTCCCGGGCGATTTTTTTGCGGATCATGGAGGAGGTATAGGACCAGCGCACCTCTACGCCAGGGAAGGCTGCTTTGACCTCGGCCTCGATATGATCCAGGGCCGCCCGCCCTTCGGGCACGCTCGTGCCGAAGGCGACAAGGAGAATGGCCGGTTTGTCCGATTTCACTTTTGCGTTTGCCATATCAGAAGCTTCCCCCATCAAACAATATGATTATGCCCTTCCTGAAAACAAAGCGTTCGGCAGTTATGCCGGACGCTTTGTTTGTGCCTTTTGCGGACGACATAGATGCCGCCCCAGATGCTTGCCACCACGGCGAGATAGACTTGCCAAGTTTTAGGTTCTCGCTTCAGCTTCTCTAATCATATACCCATCTGCCGGCAGGGGCAATCAAAACCCTCCCCTATCTCCCCTCCCCTGTGCTGACCTATCCTACCCTATCCTCCCCTGCCCTGCCCTGCTCCGCTTGCGCTCCGGCGCGCCGTCAGCTCTGCTCCACCCGGTAACAGGCCCGCGTGCCCAGCACCCAGAAGGCGGCCAGGAAGGCCAGTTGCACCACAGGGGCATGCCAGGGAAAATCGTTCCCCAGCGCGATGGCCCGCAGGCCAAGGCTGGCATAGGTGAGCGGGAGGAGGTTGATGAGATGCTTGGCCAGCGCCGGAACGGAGTCGACGGAGAAAAAGGTGCCGCAGAGAAAGGACATGGGCGTGATGAAGTAGCTCGTGAAGCGGGTCATGTCGGGATGGGAGCGAATCTTCATGGCGGCGAGAAAGCCGAGGCTGGCGAAGACGAGGCTATTCAAAAAGAGCAGCAAGACGAAGCCGGCGGTGATATGCACCTCGGCCCGCAGCAGGACGGTGAGGGTCAGCAGGATGGCCGCCGAATAGGTTCCCCGCAAGGCCCCAGCGATGATCTTGCCGGCGGCGTAGGACCAGACGCGGATCGGCGCCGTGATGTATTCCTCGTAGGTCTTGTCATAGAGCCGGGCGATCGAGGTGGGCGTAGCCACGGCGTTGAAGCTGGCGTTCATCGTGCTCAGGGCGACGATGCCGGGGATGATGAAGTTGAAATAGGAGATGCCCTCCATCTGCACCACCTTGCCCAGGCCCCAGCCGAAGGCGATCAGGTAGAGGATCGGCGAGATCATGGCGCTGGTCGTAAATTGCCAGAAGCGGCTGCGGAAAAACCAGTATTCCCGCAGCAACACGGCGTAGAAACCGGACATGTTGTCACCTACTTCTCGGAGCCGTTGTTTTCCTGGATTTCCTCGGTCAGTTTGTTTACTTGCCTCTGTTTTTTTCAGACCCTATCCTTTATCATTTCGTTTCCTCGGTCAGTTTGACGAAAATGTCTTCCAGCTTGGCTTTGCGGATGCTGATCGTGCCCGCTTGCACCGTCTGGGCGAAGGCCAGCGCCTCGGCCTGGCTGGGAAAGAGATAGACCTCTGTCTTGTCGTGGACAAAGCGCTCCACCACGATCTCGCCGACGCGCCGCTTCAGTTCTTCTGTCGTCCCTTCCAGGATCAGCCGGCCCTTGTTCAAGAGGCCGATGCGGCTGCACAAAGTCTCCGCTTCCTCCAGGTAGTGGGTCGTGAGCACCATCGTGATCCCCTTGGCGTTGAGCGCCTTGATCACGTCCCACACCTTCCGTCGGCTGTGCACATCCAGGCCGACCGTCGGTTCGTCGAGGAGGATGATCTTCGGTTCGTGCATCAGGGCGCGGGCGATGAGCACCTTGCGCTTCATCCCGCCGGAGAGCTTGTTCACGGGGCTGTGGCGCTTTTCCTGCATCTCGATAAAATCGATCAGTTCTTCGATGCGGCGGCGAATCCGCTCCTGCGGCAAGCTGTAGAGCAGGCCGTGCAGGTAGAGGTTCTGCTCCACCGTCAGTTCTGGCTCCAGATTGATGTGCTGCGGCACCAGCCCGATGTCGGCCTTGAAGGCGACCTGTTCCGGTCGCACCGCATGGCCGTTGAGCCGGATCTGCCCCTCTGTCGGCGCGAGCAAGGCGACGAGCATGCGGATCGTCGTCGTCTTCCCCGCGCCGTTCGGGCCGAGGAGGCCGAAAAACTCGCCCGGGGCGATATGCAGGTTCAGATCCTTCACCGAAACGGTGCCGTCGGCGTACCGTTTGGTGACGTTCGTAATCGAAATCAAGGGGTCTCCCACCTGTCCCGAACAGTTTTTTAGGCGGAACGGACGACGCCGCGCGCCTCCTCGACGGCTGAATGAGCCTTTTTTTCTTTCTTGGCGATGATGATGGACAGGTAGTTGATGGCCTTCCCCCGCACCTTGTCCAGATCGGTCTCGATGATCTCGCCGTCAAGGCCGCAGCGGCTGATCAAGACGGCCCGCGATTTCAGTCCATGCTTTTCCAGCAGATCGATGATCTGATCCTTGTTTTTATAGACCTTCATCAGGACGAGCGTGTCTGAGAGGGCAAAGAGTTGATCCAGGTTTTCGCAGTCCGTGGTGGCGGGGATGATGGTGATCGTCTCCTCCGCCTCGGCCAGGGGCACGCCGGCGCGGCAACTGGCCGCTGTAAAGGAGGTGATGCCGGGAACGGTCGTGATGGCCACGTTCGCTTCTTTCAGCCGCTCGTACATGTACATGTAGGTGCTGTAGACCATCGGATCGCCGATGGTGATAAAGACCACTTTCTTTCCCTGGCGCAGAAATCCCAAGATGACCTGGTGATTCTCGCTCCAGGAACGGGCCAGCTTCTCGGCATCCAAGGTCATGGGAAACTCCAGGTGACAGACCTGCGCCTCCGGGCCGATGTGGGATTGGACGATGCGCAAGGCCGTGCTCTCCCGCCCCTCTTTGGACAAGGGGGCGATGATCACGTCAGCCTCGCTGATCAAGCGGGCCGCTTTGAAGGTGAGCAGTTCCGGATCGCCCGGTCCGACGCCGATGCCAGTAAAGGTTCCCTTCATGATGTACTCCTACTTTCCTTTTATGTTGCTGTAGTAGTCGGGATAGAGCCGCTGTCCCAGTTCTTCGATCCCTTTGAGCAGGCGCATGGTCGGCCGGGAGATCATGTCGCCGTCGATCAGGTAGACCTGCTTTTCCTTGATCGCTTTGATCGCCTCAAAGCCGGGGCGTTGGTAGATCTCCTGCTCAGTCACGCGGTTCATGACGCCTTTTTGCGCCAAGTACACATCGATCTCGCCGGCTTTGGTCAACAGTCGCTCATCGCCGTAGCTGGCGATGGAACTGCCCTCCTTGACGGCCTTCGCGTCGGCGGCCACGTTGATGGCGCCCGCTTTTTGCAGCACCAGAGCGGCCATTGAATCGGAGGTGACCGTCTTCACGGGGTCTTTGGTCGCTTCCAGGAAGACGCGCTTGCGCTGGTTCTCCGGGATCGACCGGGCGATGGCGTCAAAGTCTGCCAGGCGCTGTTTCATCTCGCCCTTGCATGTCTCCGCCTCGGCCTGCCGGCCCGTCAGCGTCCCCAGGATGTCCATGTTGCGGTAAAAGTCATCGAGGTTCTCCGGAAAAAGGGCCACGACAGGAATGCCCACCTGTTCCAGCTTGTCGACGAAGTCCCGGTTTCGCTCAAAGACGGTGGTGCGGATCAGCACCAGATCCGGTTTGGCGGCGATCACCTTTTCGGCGTCGGCGCGGTAGTCGAAGGCGGCTTTGTTTTTCACTTCCGGCGGGTAGGTCTCCGATTCGGAGACGCCGATGATCGCGTCGTTCAGGCCCAAGGAAAAGAGGTTTTCCGTATGGCCGCTGTAGAGCGAGATGATCCGCCGCGCCGGCTGAGCCAGTTGAATCGTCCGCTTCGCGTCGTCGACGACGGTGATGGCCCCGTTGGCGCTCGTCTTGGCCGCTGCGCCGGGGGCCGTCTTGGCTGGCCCTTCCTTGCCGCCGCTTGCGCCGCAGCCTGCGGTGATCGCCAGGGCCGCCACAAGGGCCGATAGGGTCAGTGTTCGCCACAGCTTGCTCACCATTTCCATGATCAGTCCCCCCTATTTCATATAAGTGATTTGGCCCGTTCCACTTACAGACTTCCCTTGTCCTTTTGCTATCTTTCTCTTTGTTATCTTCCTCTTTGCTGTGTACCTCTTTATTGTGTACCTCTTTGCCGTGTTCCCTCGTCCTTGAGCAGGACTTGCACCTTGCCGTTGTCCCGATTTGTCAGGATATCGACATCAACACCGAAAACGGTGAACACATTCTCTTTCGTCAACACGTCGCTGACAGGACCGACGGCGAAGACGGTTCCCTTGTCCAGCAGGATCAGGTCATCGCAGTAGAGACCCGCCAGGTTGAAGTCATGCATCACGGCGATCACTGTCAGGCCCTTTTCCTGATTCAGCTTCCGCACCGTGCCCAGCAAGGCCAGCTTGTGCTTCACATCCAGGTTCGATGTGGCCTCATCCAGGAAGAGCACCTCGGGGTCTTGCGCCAGCGCTCGCGCGAAGATCACCCGCTGTTTTTCGCCGCCGCTCAGTTCGGTCATCCTTTTTTCGGAGAAGGCGAGGGTGCCGCTGACGCGCATCGCCTCGTAGACGATGTCCATGTCGGTTTCGCTCGGTTGCTGAAAACGTCTCAGGTGCGGCTTGCGCCCCATCAGAACCATCTCCAGCACTTGGAAGGGGAAATCCACCCCATAGTCTTGGGGCACGACGGCGAAGCGCCGGGCCAGTTCCTTTTTGGCATAGCTGCCGACACTCTTGCTGCGATAGAGGATCTCGCCGCGGCTCGGCGATAAGGCGCCGGTGAGCAGGTTCATCAGGGTCGATTTGCCTGCGCCGTTAGGGCCCAATATCCCGTAGAAACGGCCCCGGTCGATCGACAGATCGATCTTTTCCATCAAGGACGCGCCGCCCCGGTAGGCGAAGGCCATCTCCTTCACGCGCAGCAATGGCGCTTTTGCCTTCGCTTTTGTTTGCTCCATTCGGCTCACCTCTGTCCCGCTGCGCGCCGGTCGCGCATCATTTCGCCCATCTCATCGCCCATTTTTTGACCCTTCTGTCGCATTGTTTGACTGCTCTTTCGCTCATCTGTCGCGCCATCGGAGAGTCAGCCTTTTTTCATTTTCGTCCGGAAGATGTAGATAAAAAAAGGACCGCCGAGCAATGTCGTCAACACGCCGACAGGGATTTCCGCCGTCAAGAGGTTGCGCGCCAGGGTGTCGGCCGAGCTGAGCAGGATGGCGCCGAAGAGGGCGCTCGCCGGGATCAGGTAGCGGTTGTCGGGGCCGATGACCATGCGCATCAGGTGGGGCACGATCAGGCCGACAAAGCCGATGATGCCGCATACGGCGACACAACCGGCGGAGATCAGCGAGGCGATGATCAGTAGCGCCGTGCGCACCCGCTCCTCATCGACACCCAAGTGGCCGGCAGTCCGCGCGCCCAAGCTGAGCAGGTTCAGGTCTTCGGCATAGTAGAGGGCCACGGCCAGGCCGGTCGCGACGATGGGCAGGGCGAGCCAGACATGGGGCCAACTGCGCGAGGCAAAGCTGCCCATGAGCCAGAAGACGATGGCGCTCACCTCGTCGCCGGATAGGCTTTTCAGCAGGCTGATGGCGGCGGAAAAGATGGATCCCACGATGACGCCGGCGAGGATCAGGTTCGTCACAGACAGCATCCCATTGATCCGGGCCATGGCATAGACGACAGCCAACGAAAAAAGCGCCCCTCCGAAGGCGAAGAGGGGCAGCGATAACAGGGGCATGCCGGCGATCTGCCAGTTGCCATAGATCGCCAGGGATGCCGCAAAGGCCGCGCCGGAGGAGACGCCTAACGTGTAGGGATCGGCCAGCGGGTTGATCAGGATGGCCTGAAAAATCGTCCCGGCCACGGCCAGTCCGGCGCCGACGAGCATCGCTGTCACCAGGCGGGGCAAGCGGATCTTCCAGATGACCGCCTCCTTCACCGGGTCAACCCCTTTCAGCCACTCCGCCTGTCCAGTGACCTTGGCGCCGATGATCTGGCTGATCTCGCCGGCCGAGACGGAAAGCACGCCGATCCCGGTATAGCCGATCAGCAGCCCGCCCAAGAGCAGCGCCATGGCGACGGTGAGCAGCGCCGCCGAACGGCGGCGCTGTCGGTACACATTCCATAGGTCGTGACGATCCGGTTGGTCTTGCAACGGATAGTTCCTCGCTTACAGTTGATTCCAGGCCTTCTTGAGGTGGTCGACCATGATCTTGACAACGGCGTCATTCTCGCCGAGCCCTTGCATATGGGCTTCTACCACATACCCTTTGGCTTCCAGTTGGCTTTTCCAGGAGTCGGGCTCATCGCCGGCCATGTCGTTTTGGGCGTGATCACCGGCGACGACCATGAACGGCGCCAGCTTCACCTTTTTCACGCCGCTGGCCGCCAGGTCGCGCATGGCATGTTGCAGTTCCGGATAGCCCTCGACAGTGGCGAGCATCACATTCTTGCCCCAGTACTGCTGACGCAGGACGTCATTCATGCAGCCGTAAGCGCTCAAAGCGCGGTATCCGGTGCCATGACCCATCAGCAGCAGCGCTTCCTCGCTGGTGTTTTCCGGGATAAGATTGGCGATGGCGGCGCCGGCGCGCTTGTAATCGTTAAATTCCTGGAGGAGCGAATCGCTCAAGACCAGTTTGTCAAAAACAGGGCCCTCGCTGGTCTTTGTGTCTTGCAGGCTTTTGACGACACTCTCCAGATCGCTGTACTCCTGACCGGGGAAGATATGTAAGGAGTGGACGACCACCTTGTTATACCCGTCATCGCTCAGCTTGGCCAAGGCCGTCATGGGGCTGTCGATGAACACCTTTTGTTCCCGGGCGATCTTCTCGCGAATGATGGAAGACGTATAGGACCAGCGCACCTCTACGCCGGGGAAGGCTTCCTTGACTTTGGCTTCCACATTGTCCAGGGCCACCCGCGCTTCCGGCACGCTCGTGCCGAAGGCGACGAGGAGGATCGCTTTTTTATCGACCTTGACTTTTTCTTTCGCCATCGCCGATGAGGCGCCCATCAGGAGAAAGGACATGGTCAGCAACATCAGGGTGACCAGGGCAGAAATTTTACGCCAGGACTTCACAAAAACCACTCCATTTCTTTTTTACCTTTTCGCGGAGATCAAAAAAACCTTAGCCATACGCTAAGGTTCCATGATCACTCCAGCCGCGATTCTAAAAAAGAAAACGGCACAGCAGACCACCTCCCTATCCTTCGTAGGTCGAACGGCAGCGGAGCAGGCAGGTCTCCTGGCTCAGGTTCGTCGGATGCCTCAGGTCTTCCCAGCTTGCGCCAGTGACTTTGATAGAGGCTCCTCCCCCATACAGTGGCGGGACCGCGCCGGATTTTCACCGGTCTTCCCTTTTAAGACCTGACTTCACGATGACAGTCAGGTCACCATACTCCCTCGTTATGAAATTGTCCATAATCATTATTCGTGACATGATCGCGAAATCCTGCTAATGAAAGGGATATTTATAACGAGAATCAATGGCGCAATTGCGTCTCTTCATTCAGGTCAAGCCACACCTCCGTATAGTGAGCGAATTCATCAGACAACCCGTTGGCTTTAATAAAATCGGCAAAGACCTTGAGCATGTACTCTTGCGACACCTCCTCCATCTCCAGGCGTTTTTGGAGCGCCCTCTGTTCCCTCTCGATTTGCCGGGACAGGTTGTCAACCAGCGCCTTCGTTATGAGATCAAGTTCATCGAGGTCTTTTACCAGGTCTTGATCCCCTGTCTTGGCGATTCGTTCCCGCATGTTTTGGATCAATTTGTTCAAAAACTCCGTTGATGTCATGTCTTACCACCTCCTGATCCGTCTGATCCGCCGGCAGCATTGAAAGAAGCAAACCGCTGCTGGTTACGTCACAAGGAAGGAAAAACGGCCAAGAGACGGGGGTCTCTTGACCGTCTTATCGCATCAGTATTCGATCCCTTGACGGCCCAGCATCCCCTCTTGATAGGGATGTTTGACTTCCGTCGCTTCCGTCACCAGGCTGGCTTTTTCGATAATCTCGGGGGGCGCGTTGCGGCCGGTGATCACCAACTCCACCTGCTCCGGACGCAGTTGAATCAGTTCCAAGGCCTCTTCGAGTGTCACCAGTTCAAAGTAGATGGCATTGGTCAACTCATCGAGAATGACGATATCATACTCTCCGCTGCACAAGACCTCTCGGGCTTTGTGCAGGGCCGCCTGCGCCATCTGGCGATCTTCCTCGGTGGCTTCTCCTTTGCGGATCATGCACTTGTCATAGTCGATCACCGGGCTGCCGTCTTCATGATATTTTCCCTCAAAACAGTCTCTGCCGTACTGGGCGAATTGAATGCTCGGCTGCAAACGCTGCAGCGCCGCCAGTTCCCCGTATACGGGGGTTCCCTTCATAAATTGCACGAGGAACACCGAAAAGCCATGTCCGATCGCCCGCAAAGCCAGGCCCAGCGCCGCTGTCGTCTTTCCTTTTCCCTTGCCCGTGTAGACTTGAACCAGCCCTTGTTTCAAATGGGTCATCCCTGTTCCCCCTCTCTCTGCATCAGACCTCTGACGCGCAACACAGCAAATCGAAGCAAGCCAACATCTCACGAATTCCAACCTGATCTGATAATGACGATCCGTCTCCATGCAAAAAAACCTTGCCCGTCTTACGGCAAGGTCTACTCGGCAATGGATCGCGCAACCCAATGCTCTATCACCTCCCCATCGACCGTGGGTGCTGTTGGTGACAGAAAACAGGCAGGTCTCCTGGCTCGGATTCATCAAAACCTCGCGTCTTCCCGGTGACGCTTGCGCCGCCCCCTATTGCGTGCTGTCACGCTGATCGCATGACAGCAAGGCATGATAGGCAACAAGCGAACGTCATCCAGTGACCTCGTTGCGAGGCTTCTCCTCCATACAGTGGCGGGACCGCGCCGGGTGTTCTCGGAAAAAACTAGTTCTTCTTCTTCACCGGAATGTAGATATCGGCCACAGCCTGTTCACAATCCATCCCGCCGTTTTTGTCCGTATAGAATTCAAAGGCGTATTTATCCTGGTCATATACATAGTCGCTTTGCGCAAACCATTCTTCGAAGATATACTTCCAGGCGCTTTTAATGGCGTTGCAAAAAGCCTGCTTATCATTGGCCAAATCGGCGGACTCAGTCGTAAAAACGGCATATTCTGCGGCCGGCATTTCCAAAGTCACCATGCCTGTGGGCACAAAATCAAAGCTTTCCACCACCACTCCGAAAAAGTAGGACAGATCGCCGTTTTTTTCTTCCGGACGATACCACAGGCCGATCTGGTCGGCGTAGCCGTTCTCTGTTTTTGCCAACCTGGCATAGTCCTCACTGCTGGCCGATGAAAAGTCCAAACCGAACCAATAAGCGCCAGACGCAGGCAAATCGACTTTTTGACCATCCTGCGGGTCAATGGAATACCCTACCGCCTTGAATCCGTCTTTTTTTTCATACCGAACGTGCATAGCCGCTCCACCTTTCTTTTTGTTCATCATACCTTTCGTGATATTCCTCCTGTATTCGCGCGCACTCATGCCAAATTCACGGCGAAAGGCTTTAGAAAAGCCTGAAGGCGTGTCAAACCCGAAAGTCAGGGCGATTTCCGTGATTTGCGCTCCCTTTTCCAGGGCTTCGACGGCCTTTTTCAGGCGTTTTTTGCGTATATATTCGCCTACCGGCATATTGTGGCAAATACGGAAGACGTGGCAAAAGTGATAGTATGAATAGCCCAGCATATCCGCCAATGCCCGCGGTGCAATTTCTTCATTTAGATGCGCTTCAATATACTGCCGGCAGAATGCCATATCCTTTCCGTACTGCATGCATTTGCCACCTCACGCTTTTATTATATCAAGGCCGGATTTTATTTCTTTTCCATTCTTGCGGAGTTTATTGGGGCGTCATCAACCGTCCCCCGAGTCGCCGAGTTCCAGCCTGGCCTCTGAAATTCAAAAAGCCCGCCATGAATGCGGGCTTTTTAATTTAAATCAGGTTTGATTTTTTCAGCAATCGCTGGACAATCACAGCCACTTCTGCTCTCGTAATTTCACCCTTCGGCGCAAGCATGTCCCGGCTCTTCCCTTCTACGATGCCGGTCTTCACACAAGCTGCGGCGCTTTCTTTCGCCCAGACGGCGATTTGCGGCTCGTCGCCAAAGCCATTCAACAGGTTGTCGCTTTCATCCGTTTTCAATCCAGCCTTGAGCCCGGTGATCTTCATCGCTCTCGCCATCATCGTCATGGCCTGTTCACGGGTGATCCGGTCATCGGGTCCGAAGGTGCCATCTCCATACCCGGAAATGATGCCGTAGGCGGCGGCGGTCTGAATGAATGGGCCGTACCACTCCGCCGGTCGCACATCGGAATAGAGATTCGTTCCGGTTCCCGGCTTCAGACCCAGCCCCTTGACCACGATGGCCGCAAACTCCGCCCGGGTGATTTCCCGATCCGGTTCAAACATTCCGTTGCCAACACCGCTGATGACCATGCGGGAGCCCATATTGTTGATGGCTTCTTTCGCCCAGTGATGTTCTGCGTCCTGGAAGGCGATCGGGTGCCAGATGACGGTGTAGGCGCTGTTGGTCAAGCTGTTGATCACCGCGTAATGCTTGCCGTTGTTGATGATGACTCTCGTCGGCACATGCCGCACAGTTCCATCGGGTTCTACGACAACGCCGGTCGTAATCTTGTTCGGATCAACGCCCTCGGGAATCAAGAGTGTTCTTTCCACAAAGGTGTTGAATTTGCTGACCTCTATCGCCTTCGTCCCATCGACGCAGTTAATCGTGAAGTCAACCGGAGGCGCAACAATCGTGAATTCGCCCGTTTTTGCCGCGTTCTCTATCACCTTGACTGTCGCTTCATCGGACCTTTCGATAGAAATCCGAACCTGGATATCCTTCAACGCTACTTCCTTTCCGATCTGTTCCGAAATGGCCTCAATGTCGATCTCTTTTGCCGGTAAAACATAGTCAACCATGGGTGTCTTGATTTCGAGCAGGGCTTCTCTGCTCTCCATATTTTTTACCATTTGCCCGTTCAGTTCACCGACAATGATATCTGCGCCGGAGTTGACCGGAATGGTCACTGTGGCGTGACTGCCTTCCGCTTCAAGCTTTTGTTCTAGTTTCGCAGGATCGACAGTAATGGTCGCTACGGTTTTATCGCCCTGTTTCGTTTCGGTCAGGGCGCCGGCTTTTTCCGCTTTGCCGTTCACCAGAACGTCCATGCCGGCATTGGCGACCGCCGGTGTCGTCCCGGAGGAACCAGACCCAGAGCCGCCACCCCCATTGGAAGGTCTGTACGGGATTATGGCTGCGGAATCTTCCGATTCGACGCTTTCTCCCTGGCCGTTGATCGCAACGACCCGGAAGGTGTAGGCCTGTCCGTTGGTCAATCCGGTTACCGAAATCGGGCTGTTGCTTCCGCTCGTCGTGAGTGAATCCTGCTTTACCCCGTTTATGTACACATTGACTTTGTATCCGGTAATCGGGCTTCCTCCGCCATCGGGGGCAGTAAAGTGGACTTCCGCTTGTCCGTCTCCGGCGACGGCGCTGATCCCCGCAGGTCTTCCCGGCGTGCTGACAGGGGTCGCGCTGACTTGGCCCGTAGCGAGAACAGTCCTTTCGGCGTTGTCCCATGCTTTCACTTCAAATGGATAGGAGACACCGTTTGTCAGCCCGCTCACCCTATAATGGTAACTGCTTTCCGGCATCGTGACGATCATGCGGTCCAGGTGGGATGGCCCTTGATAGACATGATAGTAAACGGCATCGGTCACACTTGTCCAAGTTAAATCGACAATGCCATTGCCCGGCGTCGCGTTAAGAACAAAGGCGCCCGGCCCGGGAACCGTGACGGTGGTCGAATTCTGGCTTCGCACACCGTTGATGCTTTGAGCCACATAGTACTGGCTTCCTTCAGTGAGGCCTGCGAATCGAAAAACGCCTGTCCCCAGATCAGTCGGAGCGCTGGAGATGACTGCGCCATCTCGATCATAGAGGGTGATCGCCGCTCCGGGGTAGATATTGCCTGCATCGATGCGTCCCATCTCTGCACTGACGGTCGGTACTCGCAGGACGGCAATGGCAGTGCCTGAATGGAGGCTTTCCATTGTATTCACTGTCTGAGTGATGTAGTATCCCAAGCTGCTGGGTTCTACGGGATCAAAGGTGTAAACGGACGCTGTCACATGGTCAGCGGTGGCTATCAATCTGCCGTCGGTCCGGTAGAGTTTCAGCGTCGCGCCGCCAGTGAAGCTGTTGACGACGATTTTCTCGATCGCCCCGCTCGCCGCTGGCGCATCAGGCGCTGAATATTTATTGATGGTTGCGGGATTCGTCTGTGCGGCGTCTGTGGTCAAGGTCACGGTTGTGCTCAAATAGTCTGTCGCAGACAAGGTCTGGGAGCCGGCAGGAAGCCATAGGCAAGCGGTGCCATCGGGGGCCGTCGTGGCCCGGTAGGTATAACTTCCCCCCAGCGCGCCGTTGATGACCGATTGCACAAGAACCGCCGCCGCCGGGTTGGTGGAGACATTGACCATGAAGAGGTCGTCCCCGCCGGGGATGTTCTTGATGGAGCGCGGATTGGTCCCTTCCATCACCACTGAGCCGATATTTCCGGCAGCGACATAGACATCCTTGCCCAGAACAGACGGTCTTTGCGCGGAAGCGCCTTGTCCTCCTCGCACATACACGTCTCCGGCGCTGGCAGATACGGTGACAGTATTACCCAACCCCGAATTTGTGCCGCTGTTATATCCGAATGCGCGCAGGCCGGCGCCGCCCAGTCCTTTCGCGCCCGTGCCACCGACCGCCCGGACGGCGGCGCTGTTTTCAATCTTGACTTTCCCTGCATAAGCAAAAACCGCGTGCGCGCCGTTGAGATCGCCGTTGCCGCCGGTGGCTGTGACGCTTCCGCCGGTGAGGTTAATATCCCTCCCGTAGGCGTACATAGCGACACCGCCGTTTTTCTTGTCGCTGCTCCCCCCGGCAACTGTCACCGTTCCGCCGGTTACGTCGATGTTTTGCTGGTTGGCGTAGATCGCGTTGCCGCCGGTTTCATTGACACTGTGACCGCCGGTGGCCGTGATGATTCCACCCGATATGGCGATCGCTTGATCGGCGTACAGCGCCATTCGGCCGCTTCCATTGACGCTGTTGCCGCCGGTAGCCGTAACGCTTCCGCCGGTGATGGTTATGTTTTGATGCTCTGTATACAGCGCCGAACCGCCGTTGCTATTCGTACTGTTTCCACCGGTGGCCGTGACCGTTCCGCCCGTGATGCCGATACTTTGATTGATGGTGTAGATCGCCAAGCCGCCGGTTCCCGCAACACTGTCGCCACCGATCGCCGTCACCGTGCCGCCGCTGATCGTTGCAGAGTTGGCAAGAGACATGCCCTTGCCGGCGTAAACGTTGTCGGCATTGCCACCTGTCGCGTTCACGCCGCCGCCTTCCACCGTAAGCTTTCCGCCTAAGGCTATATTGGAGAAGGGGACGGTGAGCTTGATGCCTGCGCTGTCGTTGATGCTTGAAGAACGGGATACGCCACCCCTTGCATTGACTGTGCCGCCATTTACCTGCATGTTGCCCCATGTGATGGCAATGCCCGATCCAGCGGAAGCAGAGGAGTCGCCCCCGGTGGCCGTGACGGTCACATCGCCTTCGATGGTTAGATCAGCTCCGGCTCCCAGGGTACCGGATGTGTCTGCCACCATACTGATGCCGCTGCCTCCGTCGCTCCCATTGGTCGGACTCCCGCCGGTGATATTTAAAGTGCCGTTGCCTGTGATTTTAAGTTTCTGATCGTGGTTTGAAGCGATTCCGTTGCCCATTCCCTTTCCCGCGATGTTGCATGCGCCGGAAACGTTAATGGTCATCCCATCAGCGCCGCTATCCGCTTTATTGAGTTCAATACCGGATTTATTGTCCGGGGCGGTGATATTGAGGTTAGTGATATTCAGGGTAATGTCGTTGGCCACCGCGACATACATGTCTTCACAGTTATCTGGAACGCCAATGATCGTAACGTTGGCATTGTCCGGTGAAGTCACATCGATCTTCATCGGTTTGTCCGGTTTATCGAGGATGACCAGTGTGTCGTCACCTGTCAGTGGAATGAAGCTGATCCCATCCCAACTGTTCCAGACACCGTTTAATCGATAGCCCGATTGCGCCGCCAAGGCGCTGATTGGGATCGACGAACAAAATAAAAAAAGAGCGATCAAAAGGGCCAAACACTTCTTTGTTATTTTCACAGACTCATTCTCCTTTAATCGATCAATCCGGCATGGGTAATTTCAGCAAATTTCTGGATATTCCGCAAAAGAGAGATGGCAGGCTCATCCGTTTTCTCTGGAACCTTCCTCACGTGATTTTACCAAATCTTTCACCCTAAAAAAAGTGAAAACTATGTAAAAGTTGCTGAATTCGAATTCAATTCTTATAAAAAACTTGGATGTAAAGGGATCTCAAGCCATTCAGAATCGCTTTATTTACTTTATAATAATGAAACGAGTATGTTATTTCAACATTTGTAATTTATTTCAATTTATAGTTTATATTTTTGAGTTGCTTATAATTTAATATATTGAGCAAACAAAGAAAGGGGGATTTTTCCTTGAACGTGATCTTTTCTTTATACCAACACTTTCAACAGCACATACCGCCCCACCACCTTCCCCACCGCCGCCACCGGCACGGCCAGGAGCAGGCCGACGATGCCGAAGAGGTGCCCGCCGGCGAGCAGGGCGAAGATGACGGCCAAGGGATGCAAGCCCACCGAGTCGCCCAACAGCTTCGGCTGGAGCAGGTTCGATTCGATCTGCTGGACGATGATCATGACCAGGACGGCGTAGAGGGCCAGCCGGGGCGACTCGAGCAGGCCCACAACGACAGCGGGCGCCATGCCGATGAGCGGGCCGAAGTAGGGGATCAGGTCGGCGATGCCGGCGATGATGCCGATCAGCAGGCTGTATTCGAGGCCGATCAGGGTGAGGCCGACGGTCGTGAGCACGCCGACGACGAAGGCCATGAGAAAGTTGCAGCGGACGACCGCCCGCAGGACCCGGTTCACTTCCCCGCCGACGATCTGCACATGGGCGCGCAGCCGCTGGGGCGCCAGGTGCAGGCTCCCCTTGCCGATGGCTTCCCAGTCACGGAGAAAATAAAAGCTCATCACCGGGATCAGGACGATGTCGAGGGCGTTTTCGGCCAGGCTGACGGCGCTCTGCAAGACCCAGCGCACCGCCGCCAGCAGCGTCCCTTCCCCCCTGGAAAGCGTTTCGCTCCAAACCTGTTGGATCCCCGGCGGAAAGCCGGCCTGGATCATATCCTGCTGGATGCGGGTGAGCCATGCCTGCAGTTCCTGGCTGTATTGGGGGAGTTGGACGCTGAAGCGGTTCAATTCGCCGAAGATGCGCGGCAAGCCAAAGGCGACGAGGCTGCCGAAACCGCCGAGGACGACGGCGAAGACGGCGAGGATGCTCACGATGCGCCCGAGACCCCGCTTTTCCAGCCAGATCACGCCGGGATAGAGCAGGTAGGCCAGCACAAAGGCGATGGCAAAGGGTAGAAGGGTCTGCCGCACCAGGTAGGCCAGGAGCAGCAGGATCACCCAGAAACCGGCCACAAGCAGGATGCGCCAACGCCCGTTAGACAACGCCGCCTCCACCTCCACTTTTTTCCCTCCGAGAAATCAAAAAGCCCGCCATGTGCGCGGGCTTTTTACTTCTTCAAGGCATGCCTCATCAACGAAAGGTTCGGTTCATGTCGGCGCCACGTTCGCCCCATCGAGGTCCATCAACGGCGGATCCGGTTCCAGGGCCATCAGGCTGCCGTCTTCGGCGACCTCGAAGATCTCTTGTCGTTCATTGAACTCGATAAAGCAATTCCAGCAGTAGTATTGGTTTACGCCAACCTTGCCAACCTGCTTCCCGCCGCAGACAGGGCAGCTCATGGAAATCCCTCCGTTTGCTATTCCCGCTCCCGCTGCCATGCGTCCTGCCAGTGGTCGGCGACGATGACCGAGTCGGTCCGCCATTCCGTCACGTCCGGCCAAGGAAGCTGGAGCCGGCCGGTCAGCAAGTCCTGCATCAGGCCGTCAGACACCTCGAGCGCTGTCAGTTGGCCCTGGGCGGGATCGAAGAGGAGGTCGCCCACTTGTCCCAAGGGGCGGCCCGCTTGGGTCCGCACCGGATGGCCTTCACAACGGGAGAGGCTGAGAAAATCCGCAGCCGCCGGGGATGCTTCGCCGGGGGAGGCTGGGTGAACATCTGTATCGTGCGGCGCTTGTTCCAGATGGGCCGGCTCTTCCAGCCCGGGCGCAGGATTCGGCGACTCGGAGGACGCGAGCGCAGGATGGGCCGGATCATGAGGCGCCGGCTCGGCATCGGTCCGGATCACGTCCTGGTCATAGGTGGCCTGCGCCCAGTCGAGCCGGCGATTCGCCTTCTCCCCCTCGGCTTCCAGCAGCAGCCCCGTCACGCGGCCTTCTTGGGTGTCGACCATCAGGTCGGTGACCCGGCCGAGGGTCTTGCCCGTTGCAGGGTGAACCACAGGCAGATGGATGACATCTCTTCCTTTTAACACTCCTGGGGGCGTCTCCCCTCGTCGTCTGCATTGGCGCCGGTTTGGGAACGATTCCATGATCTATTGTTGACGCTACAGGTCATCTTTTATACTCAGCGGCGCCGCTTCGTTGCGCCGGCCCCCGTATCGCCTTCGCCCCTTTCACCGGCTTCGGCTCGGGGTAGCGGATCTCCGGCAGCTTCACATCGAGGTTACGGACGATGGTGCCGCCGCCGACGATCCAATCGCCCCGGTAAAAGACAACCGCTTGTCCCGGCGTGATCGCCCGCTGGGGGGCGGCGAAATCGACGATGACCGAGGTTCCGTCTTCTGAAGGGGAGATGACCGCTTTCGCCGGCGGGGCGCTGTAGCGGATCTTGGCATCCACCTCCATCGGTCCGGTCAAGCCTGCGATGTCGATCCAGTTCAGGTCGTCGGCCAGGAGCCGCCGGCCTTTGACCGCTTCGTCAGGGCCGATGACGACGGCGTTATGTTCCACATCGAGGGCGATCACGTAGGCCGGGTAGCCGAAGGCAACGCCGAGGCCCTTGCGCTGGCCGACCGTGTAAAAAGGGAGTCCTCGGTGGGTCCCGATGACCTTGCCTTCCTGATCGACAAAGGGACCGGGCTGGAAGGGATGGCCGGGGTAGCGTTCCTCCAAAAAACGCCGGTAGTCGTTGTCGGGAATGAAGCAAATCTCCTGGCTGTCCGGTTTGGAGGCGACCGCCAGGCCCAGTTGTGCCGCCTTTTCACGGATCGCCGGCTTGGTAAAACGGCCCAGCGGGAAGAGGGTCTGTGACAGCTGCTCTTGGGTCATGTTAAAGAGCGCGTAGGACTGGTCCTTGTTCGCGTCAACGCCCCGGCCCAGGCGATAGCGGCCCGTGACGTCATCTTGCTCGATGCGGGCGTAATGGCCTGTGGCGACCTTCGAAGCGCCGAGGGCGAGAGATTTTTGCAGGAGGCCCTCGAACTTGATGACGCGGTTGCAACGGATGCAGGGATTGGGCGTGTTGCCGGCCAGGTATTCGCGACCGAAATAGTCGATGACTTCCGCTTCAAAGTAGTCGCGAAAATTCATCACGTAATGAGGAATGCCCAGTTTGAAGGCGACCCGCTTGGCGTCTTCGACAGCGGAGAGGGAGCAACAGCCCCCTTCGGCCCCTTCCGGCGCGTCTTTCGGCCAGATCTGCAGGGTGACGCCGATGACGTCATACCCTTGTTCCAACAAAAGAGCGGCCGTCACAGAAGAATCGACGCCGCCGCTCATTGCCACTACGACTGTCTCTTTCACTTGAATCCCTTTTCCTTCACTATTGATTCTGTCTTGCTTACAGCGACATCCCGGACAGGCTGGGCCCATCCGGGATGCATTTTTACGGGTCTTGTTATCTCGTTACTACTTCGCTTCCTCTTGCTTCGCCTTGTAATCGGCGATGGCTTTGTGAAGCGCATCAGCGGCCAGGTTGCTACAGTGCATCTTTTGCGGCGGCAGGCCGCCGAGGGCTTCGGCGACAGCCTTGTTCGTCAGTTCCAGCGCTTCGTCGATGGTCTTGCCTTTGATCAGTTCCGTCGCCATGGAACTGGTGGCGATGGCGGCGCCACAGCCGAAGGTTTTGAACTTGACGTCTTTAATAATGTTGTCCTCGACATCGAGATAAATACGCATGATGTCACCGCAGGTGGCGTTGCCGACTTCGCCGACACCGCTGGCGTTTTCGATCTCCCCCACGTTGCGGGGATTCATGAAGTGATCCATCACTTTATCGGTATACATTCCTCAGCCCTCCTTATTGGCATAGAGCGGAGACATGGCGCGCAGTCGTTCGACGATCTGCGGCAGCACGTCCAGCACATATTCGATATCTTCCTCGGTGTTGTCGCGACCCAGTGTCAGCCGCAGCGAGCCGTGGGCCACTTCGTGGCTGAGGCCCATGGCCAGCAGGACATGGGAGGGGTCCAGGGAGCCCGAGGTGCAGGCCGAGCCGGAAGAGCCGGCGATGCCTTTCATGTCCAGCATGAGGAGCAGCGATTCGCCTTCCACGTAACGGATCGACACGTTGACGTTGATGGGGATGCGCTCCGTCGGGTGACCGTTGAGTTTCACGTCAGGGATGGTCAGCAGGCCTTCGATCAGGCGCTGGCGCAACCGGCCCATGTGGCCCATCTCTTCGGGCAGTTCGCGCGCCATGATCTCAGCGGCTTTGCCGAAGCCGACGATGCCCGGCAGGTTCTCTGTGCCGGGGCGGCGCTTGCGCTCCTGGCCGCCGCCGTGGGTGACAGGGGACAGCTTGGTTCCTTTGCGGATATAGAGGGCGCCGACCCCTTTGGGGCCGTAGATTTTGTGGGAGGAGAGGGACATGAGATCGACGCCGAGGTCGTTCACATCGACAGGGATCTTGCCGACCGTCTGAACGGCGTCGGTGTGCATAACCGCGCCATGGGCCTTGACGAGTTGGGCGATCTCCTTGATCGGGTTGATCGTGCCGACTTCGTTGTTGGCGTGCATGATCGTGACCAGGATCGTCTCCGGCTTGAGGGCCGCCTTCACGTCCTCGACACGAACCATGCCATACTCGTCGACAGGCAGCACGGTGAGCTCGAAGCCTTCTTTCGTCAGCGCCTGGCAGGCGTCCAGCACGGCGTGGTGCTCCACCGCCGAGGTGATGACATGGTTGCCTTTTTTGCGCAGGGCCCGGGCGACGCCGAAGATGGTCAGGTTGTCGGCCTCGGTGCCGCCGCTGGTGAAGATGATCTCTTCGGGACGGGCGCCGATCAGGCTGGCCACATTCGCCCGCGCCTCTTCCAGGAGCTTTTTGCCTTCCCGGCCGAAGGAATGGACGCTCGACGGGTTGCCGAAATGGTTTTGCATGCAGTCGACCATCGCTTCGACGACTGCGGGATGTACGGGCGTTGTCGCGCCGTGATCGAGGTAAACACGTCGCATGGCTCTCTCTCCTCCGAATTTCAAGTGGCGGCGCTAGATGTGGTACATGAAGGCGCCTTCATTATATTTCAGTTTTTCCGCTTCCTTGCACATATCGGCCAGGGTGATCGAATCAATGACCTGTTCGATCGAGTCGCGCACCTTGGCCCAGACTCGTTTGGAGATGCACTGGTTGGCCCGGGTGCAGCGCTCGGGCATATCGTCGTTGACACAGTCGACAGGGGCCACGGGTCCTTCGAGCACGCGGATGATGTCGCCGACAGTGATGCCTGCCGGTTCCCTGGCGAGGACATAGCCCCCTTGGGCGCCGCGGATGCTGTTGACGAGACCCGCCTTGCGCAAGCCGGCGATGATCTGTTCGAGGTAATGCTCGGAAATGTCCTGTCGCTCGGCGACGAGCTTCAAGGAGACGGGCCCCTGGCCGTACTGCAGGGCCAGTTCGAACATCGCCCGCACCCCATATTGTCCCTTAGTCGAGAGTTTCATGGCATCACCTCTTGGTATCTCACTGTTTTGCTCTGATTTGTTTTCTGGAAAAACCTGCGGTTTCTTTGGTTGTCATTCTTCGTCGCTGAAAGCAAGGAATCCCCTGCATATCCTAGTAATTTAATAGGATTTCTTGGAGCATAGTTTACCACGGCACTCGGGATTTGTCAAACCCCGGTTTTCATGGTTTTTTCGCTCTCGGCGACCAAATTTTCCACGCGTCGCACATAGGCGTCCACATCGAATTTGCGACGCAGCCCGGCGGCGTTCATGTAGCGCACCTTGCCGAAGATGGCCCGCTCTCCCCAGGGCCGGTCATGCTTGCCGAAGCACCAGGCGATGCCGGTGTAGCCGTTGGGATCGCGCCCGTCAAGGGCGTAGGTGTCATTTAGTTCGACGGCGATCTGAAAAGCGGTTTCTGGCTCGGCCGTCCACTCCAGGATCTTTTTGCCCCAGTACATGCGCATATAGCCGTGCATCTTGCCGCGCAGCAGTAACTCCTTTTGGGCGGCGTTCCAGAAGCGGTCATGGGTGCGCGCCTCGGCCAATTCCGCCTTTGTATAGTTGAATTCTCTGCCATCGGCCTGGTGGGTATGCAGTGTCGCCTGCGCCCAGGCGGGCAGGGAATCCAGACGGTCATACCCAGGGTTGTAGTAGGCGAAGTTCATGGCCAGTTCGCGGCGGACGATCAGTTCTTCCAGAAAGGCGGCTAGACCGGGAGCGACCTCGGCTGCCGCGGCCGGAGGCGCTTCCGTTTCCCGCAAAAGGGCTTCCTTGTTCGCTCCGCCGCCGGCCTGGCAAACGGCGCGGGCTTTTAGGGCCACCTCCAGCGGCGAGAGCTGCCCAAAATGCAAATAGGGGCTCAATTCGGACAGGCCGTCAAGGGACGGGTCGTTTTTGTCTTCATGGTAACGGGAGAGCTTGAGGCGCAGGAAGTTGTCGAGGCGGCGGCGGGCCTCCCTAGAACCACCGCGAAAACCGGCGGCGGGAGGGATAGACAAATCGACAGAAAGCGCGACAAGGATCGACGCGAGGGGGTCGTCACAGCCTTCGATCGCGTACGCCTGTTCACCGGCACAGCCTTTCTCGCCTGCTTGGCGATCTAATGGTTCTTTTGTTTCGTCAGAAAAAACGGCGTCGCCGGGAAGGTCGCCCTGGAGCAACGCCGCCCCATCCCGGACCGGATAGGCGACATCCCGCTCCTGCAAAGGAACCAGGTAGGCGTCGAGGAGTCGTCTGATCTTTGGCCGGAAGGTGGCGGCGGCATACTCCTCTTTCGGCGACGCCGTCTCCACAGGGACGATGACATCGCTTTCCACCTGGATAAAGGGACAGTCGATGCGAGAGGCGACGGCCTCCCGCCACTGGCGCTGGTAGCGCAGGTAGCCCCGGTCGGTGACGACAAGGGCGGCATGGCGAGCGATGGCGACAACCCCTTCGACAGGCGGGATGCGCCGGACGATCAGGGCGATGCCCCGGCGGCGCAAGGTCTCCCGGACATCACAGAGCCCCTCCAATAAAAACCGGTAATGACGAGCGTTGGCGCCGGGCACGCCTCCCGTCAGTCCGAAAAAGACAAGCACAGGCAGGCCCTGTTTATTGGCCTCCCCAATGGCGTACTCTAATGCATGGTTGGTTTCGGCCCGCTGGCTGGCCTGCATCCAGTAGAGGACATAGCGCCCCGGATGAGGAGGCGCCTCTGTAAGCGCTTGGATTCGTTCGCTATGAATCAACGAAAGGCCTCCTATGTAGCGTATTAATGACATCGAGCCTGGGACAGGGCTGCCGATTTTTTGTACTGTCGAACCGGCTTTATACCCTTAGACTTACCCTGGACTATCATCATAAATTATCATCTTCATCGACAATCTGGCAAATGTTCCGGTTACGGATTTCTTGATCGTCTTTTTCCTAACAATAAGTTATTTGAAAATACTTTCGCAAGTTTGCCCGGCGAATTTTGTGGTAATATGGTCGCAATAGGAAATTCTATTGAGGAGGCTGTCGTCCATGATCGTTGGCGTTCCGAAGGAGATCAAAAACAACGAGAATCGCGTCGGTATCACCCCTGCCGGTGTGGAAACCCTGGTGAAGGCCGGACACAAGGTCATTATCGAACACGCAGCGGGCATGGGCTCCGGCATCAGCGATGACCAGTACGTGTCCGCCGGCGCTGTGATGGAGGCGACGGCGGCCGAGGTGTGGAAACAGGCAGACATGGTCATGAAGGTCAAGGAACCCCTTCCACAGGAGTACCCTCTCTTTAAGGAAGGCCTGATTCTCTTCACCTACCTGCACCTGGCGCCAGAGCCGGAGTTGACAGCAGCCCTCCAGGAGAAAAAAGTCGTCTCCATCGCTTATGAAACGATCCAATCGGTCGACGGCTCCCTGCCGCTGCTGGCCCCCATGTCCGAGGTGGCCGGACGGATGGCCGTCCAGATCGGCGCTCAGTTCCTCGAAAAGCCCCATGGCGGCAAGGGCATCCTGCTCGGTGGCGTCCCCGGCGTGCTGCCGGCGAAGGTCACCATCATCGGCGGCGGCGTCGTCGGCGCCAATGCGGCCAAGATCGCTGTCGGCATGGGCGCTGACGTGACCATCCTCGACAAGAGCGTCGCCCGCATGAGCTACCTGGACGATGTCTTCGGCACCCGCTTAAAGACCCTCATGTCCAACAGCTATAACATCAAAGAAGCGGTCGCTGAAGCCGATCTGGTCATCGGCGCCGTCCTCGTCACCGGCGCGAAGGCGCCCAAGCTGGTCACTGAGGACATGGTCAAACTGATGAAGCCCGGTTCGGTCATCGTCGACGTGGCCATCGACCAGGGCGGCTGTGTGGAAACGATCGACCGGGTCACCACCCACGCCAATCCCACCTACGAAAAATACGGCGTCGTCCACTACGCCGTCGCCAACATGCCCGGCGCTGTCGCCCGCACCTCCACCTTCGCCCTCACCAACGCCACCCTCCCCTACGCCCTCAAGCTGGCCAACAAGGGCTGGAAATCCGCCGTCCAGAGCGACATCGCCCTGGCCCGCGGCGTCAACGTCCTCAACGGGAAGATCACCTTCCAGGCTGTCGCCGAGGCGATGGGCAAGGAGTTTACGCCGTTGGACGCTCTCGTGTCGCTTCCCTTCTCTCTCTAAGCGCTTCCGCCGCATTCGGCGAAAAGGGGCCTTTCCGTTTTTTCGGAAAGGCCCCTTTTTCGTCTCCTGTTCTATCTCTATCACAACATTTAAACGACCCCCTTTTCCTGGGGCATGCTGTTTTGAATCACCACCACCCGCAGTTTGTTTCGAAAGCGCTGCAGGATCGTGGTGAATCGCTTGCCGAAGAGGGCGTAAAAGAGACAATTGCCGATGGCATGAACTGTGTCAAAGGAAACGCTCGCCAGGTAGGTGAGCAGGAAGGTCTGGACCGTGTGGGGGTAGACGAAGGCGCTCCAATGCCAGAGGTTCATGATCCAGCCGTAGAGATAACCCCAGGCAAAAAGGAAGGCGATCATCCACGGCCGTCCGAGGTTGGGAAAAAAGCGGGCCAGCAGCCCTGCCGACACACCGGCCATGCCCCAACTGAACATCTGCCAGGGCGTCCAGGGTCCCTGACCGAGAAAAAAGTTCGACACCAGGGCGGCTGTCGCGCCGACCATGAAACCGGCCCGCGGACCGAAGACCGTTCCCGAGAGGATGGTCAAAAAGGTGATCGGCTGGATGCCCATCAATGCCGAAAAGGGAACCCGCCCCACCGCCGCCAGCGCGCCCAAAACGGCGATCATGGACAGTTCACGGGAACAGATCTCTTTGCGTTCAAAGGCCCAAAAGAGCAGCAACAGCGCTAAAAAGATCATCTCCAGGGCCAGCAATCCCCACCCTTGCCGCCCGATGATATTTTTTCCGATCAGGCTGGCAAAGAGGGAACCGGCGGCCACCATGAGGATGACGGGGACTTGCAGTTTCGTTCGCCATTCATGCCAAGCGGGCCACATGGGCGCTCGACTCCCTTCCTTCGGCCTTGCGTGCCGGCGCTGCCCCCGGTGATGGTTGGGATGGCGCTGCGTTCGCCGCGAGCGACCTTAGCCCGCGCCGGTCGCGGTATGCCGCCCATGCCGCTTCCGGTGTCAACAGATCGGGCGCCACATGGCGGAACAAGCGGCCGATCTGGGTGGAGTAAAAGAGGGAATCGCGCAGCACCGGCAATATGGCGTCGTCTCTCACCACCCGACCGCCCTCCAGCCGCAGCGCCCGTGCCGCATAGCGCGCGACGAACTCCACGTCATGGGTGACCAGGATCACACAGGCGCCCGCATCGGCCCTGCGGCGCAACAAAGCGCCCAACTCCTCTTTGAGTCGCACGTCCATCCCACGGGTCGGCTCATCGAGCAAGAGGAGCGCCGGTTCGGTGGCCAGGACGGCGGCGATAGCGACCCGCTGACGCTCCCCACCGCTCAGATCGCGAGGATGGACGCTCCGGTAGGCCTCGAGATGAAGCTCTTGCAGGAGACCTTCTACCGTCCCATCGTCAGGGAGTCCGAAATTGCGCCGTCCGAAGGCCACTTCCGCCTCCACCGTATCCTGAAGCAGGTAGTCGTTGGGGTTCTGGGCCAGGTATCCGATCCGCCCGCCGGAGACAGGATGACCGGTCTTCGCCCGCTTCATGATGGAGCCGGTCAGGTCCGCCTGATTCATACCGCTCCCCTGCATTTCCGTAAAAAGGGAACGCCGGCCCCGCCCCGGTTTGATCAACCCGGCGATGAGCCGCAAAAGGGTCGATTTTCCGGCGCCATTCGGTCCCAAGAGCGCCACAAAATCACCTGGCGACGCGTTCAGGGTGACATCCTGCAAGGCCTCCCACCCGTTGGCATAGTTGAACCAGATCCGCTCCAAAGAAACCATTGCGCCCTGCCTAGGCGATGCCTTCAGCTGGTTAGCTTTCCCTGAACGGCTATCGTCAGCAGTGTCTGCAGACGGTGCTGACACCGCTGACGCCGAGATGGGCGCCGCCTCTGTGATGTTGCCGGAAGTTGTGGGCAGGTGATCCTGCGCCCCTTGCTGGGGAAGCAGCACGCGCAGCGCTTTCCGCCCTGCTTTGACAGTGATCGGCACCGGCGATAGGCCCATCCCGGCAAAAAAGCGCGCCACCGGCGGCGCAACCGGCAGGGAGCGCTCTGCCCCCCACTGGGCCATCTCGCCCGGCGAACCGTCAAAGGCGACAGCGCCCCCTTCCATATAGAGAACGCGGTCAGCCAGGTGAAAGCACCGTTCCAGCCGCTGCTCCACCAGGATGATCGTCATCGCCAGATCTTCGTTCAGGCGTTTTAGGAAACTGAGGATCTCTTCAGCCGCCGCCGGATCCAGTTGGGATGTCGGTTCATCGAGGATCAGGACGCGGGGCTGCATGGCCAGCACAGAGGCGATGGCCACCTTCTGTTGCTGTCCGCCCGACAAGGTCCAGATCTCCCGGCCCTTTACGGAAGCGAGTTGAAAAAAGGTCATCACTTCAGCGATCCGCGCCGCCATCTCTTCCGGAGGAAGACCGAGGTTTTCAAGGCCGAACGCGATTTCGGCTTCCGCCTCTGTCATGACGAGTTGTTTCTCCGGATCTTGAAAGACAATGCCCACCTCGCGGGCCAATTCCTGACGGGGCAGATCGATCAGTTGACGCCCCCGGTAGCGCAGTTCGCCGCCGAACCGGCCGCCGTAAAAACGGGGAACGAGGCCGGCGAGGGCGCGCACCAGCGTCGATTTTCCCGATCCCGACTCGCCAGCCACCAAGATAAACTCCCCCTCTTCGATGGCCAAGCCATCGATGCGCAGGGTGGGCTCTTTCTGTTCCGGATAGAGGTAGGTCAGATGGTCGATCGAATAAAGGTCCACTTGCGCCACCCCCAATTCATGATGACCGGGATCAACAGGCCTGCCAGAATACCGCTTACAGACAAAAGGGTCACCCCGTCGGCGCGCAGGGGATCGAGGACCGGATAATAGACATAGAGCAGTTCCCCTTCGGCGACACCCGCCACGGCGGCGAGAAGGGCGAACAGGGCGCCGCTCACGCAAAGGCTGTCGCGCCGCCGCCAAGGCTTTCGCCGGTGGGTGGAACGAGGTCCCACACCGAAGGCGCGCGCCTCCATGGCTTCCGCCGTCTCCATGGCGTCTTCCAAGGACGACAGGAGCAGCGCCTCCACCAGCCCGGCATACTTGACCATCCGTTCTCGGAGGCTCCCCTCGTCAAAGCGGACGCCGCGCAGTTCCTGGATCTCGCGGATCCCTTTGAGACGCCGGCGCATCGTCGGAAACAGCCGTGTGGCCAGGGAGATGACCAGGGCCGATCGAAAGGCCAAACCCGAAAAGAGGCGCAGCAGGTCGTCCGGTTGGACGATGGCGCTATAAATGAAAAAAAGGCTGAACACATTCAGCAGTTTCAAGGCCATGGCGGCGCCGTAAGCGACGGCCTCGACGGTGATGAACAGCGGCCCGAGCAGGGGAACCGCCGGTCCGGTCCACAGGACGGTCTCCCCTGCCCGCACCATGAGCGGGTTGATGATCAGGATCATGGCGCACATGGGCAAGGCCATGCCCATGGTCTCGTTCCACTGGTCCCACCGGCCGGCGGCAGCGATGGCGACCGCCTGAACGGCGAAGACGCCGATGAGAAAAAGCGGGTGGTCGATGAACATCAAGAGAAAGAGGAGCGCCGCAATGTAGCTCATCGCCGCTGCCGGGTGCAGGCTCGCCAGAAAAGAGGCGCTTCCCTTCCAAAGCTCATTTGACGAATCGTCGCTCATGGGGCCGCCCCCAGCAGGGTTGCCGGCGAAACGGCTTGTTGGCTCGCTGGATTCACCGTCTTTACCGGTGTTGGAGCCACAGTGACGAAAAAAGGCTTGCCATCGCACACCGCCCGCAAGGCCAGGATGGCCTGGAAGGTGGCCATCTCATCAGCATTGCCGCCGGAGACATGGGTGAAAGCGCCGTCTTGGCGCTGGAAGCGCAACAAGGCGTCGATGGGGCCACCGCCGCTTTGATGCCAGGCCGCTGAAGCGGGATCGTGACCCAATGCCGACAGGGCGTTGATGACCATGGCGATGCTTTCGGGGTTCTCGGCTCCCCAGGAAGCGAACCCGCCGCTCGGCTCTTGCGTCGATTGCAAATAGGCGACGGCTCTCTGAACGGCGGGACGATCAGCCGTCTCGCCGAGGGCCGCTAAGGCCATCAAGGCCATGCCCGTCGAATCGACATCCGCCATGGTCCGGTTCTGGCTGTCCCAATGAAAGGAACCGTCGGCGTGTTGCTGATCTTGGAGCCACTGGCGCGCTTTTTCCTTCGACTCGGCCGGCCATTCTGCTCCGGCGGCGGTCAACGACAGGATCGCCCAGATGTGGGCGTTGACCAGTCGCTCACCGCCGTCAAAGCGGTTATCGGCGAACTTGCCGGAAGGCGATTGCATCGCCAGCAGTTCCTGGACAATGTTTCGCCCTTCATAATCGGCAGGATTCTTTCCACCGGCTCGAAGCAGAAATATCAATGTAGCTGTATCGCTGGCGTCGCCGGTCTCGGCAGCCTGGGTCGACTGGGTGGAGACCGTCCGGTTATAGCCGGCTGTTCGCACATCGCGACCGGCTGCGCTCAGCGCCACATAGGCCCAGGAGGACAAGGCGCCTTCCTGGCGTTCCTTCGCGATCAGGTTTTCGCAGGCGCGGCTTACAGCGCCGGCTGCATTGGCACGGCTCACTGCATCAACTGCATTGGCCCGGCTCGCAGCGGCTGCATCGACGGATCTCAAAGCGCCGGCTCCATTAATGCCGCTCACTGCGCCGGCTGCTTTGGCGCCGCTCGCTTCCGCTGTCGTCTGGGGAGCAGCGATCGCCGGCTGGATGCCCCATAACAGTGTCGATAAGACCATCGTCAGAACCGTCATCCAGACATAGGCCTGGTTTTTCACCGGAGTCATACCTGGAGCCCTTCGCGGCCAACCGGCAGCCGCCGACGCTTGTCTGTTCATGGCGTTCCTCCTTGCCGTTGTTGCGCCAGCGCCTCCCAATCGGGGCTGGGCGCGTCCATCTCGTTGCTGTACCACCAGAGGACTCGATCCTCCTTTTGCACCGTCTTTTCATTGGCGCCCACCATGGGCGTCTCATCGTTCACTTTGTACATCCAGCCGCGCATGCCCCGGTTGGCCTGGCCGTTGATGCTGGTGACAAAGCTCCCGTAGGCCGGGCTCATGCCGTAGCGCAGCCCTGTGGCGTCGAGAGCGCCCAGCGCGTTGCCGCCCCACCGGTTATCGGCGGCGATGACGACGCTCGCCGGTCCGAAAAGCAGTTCCCCCTTTTGGCCGACGACAGCAACCATCACTGAGAGGCCTTTGGGGACCTCTCCGGTCGTCGAGGCCGCTTTCCCTGTCCCGGCCTCTTTGTCGCCATCCCTCGCAGCCGGAACCTCCGGTGACTTGCCTGCGTTCGTGACCGGTGGGGAGGCGAAATTGACCGTCTCCCCTGCCCCGGCGGAAGGAACGCCGCTCTGCGTTCCTTCCCCTTTCGACGGCGATGGCGCTGATTGCCCGTTCTCTTGCCGGTCAACGGCGTTGGTTGGGTTTGCGGCAAAACCCGTGTTGACTGGGGACGGCGGCGCTTGCGCGTTTTCCGGGACGCCGCTTTTGCCTGAGAGGGTGACCGCTCCGAAGAGCAGCGCCACGAGCAGCAGCAAAAATCCCCAGTGCCACCCGATTCGTTTCGCCATAGCCTTCATCTCCACTCCTCTGGAATCGATGGTCTCTTTCAGTTGCTCTTCGCCGCAGGCGTCTGCTTCATCAGCTTATCGACGAGCGCCGCCGCCTCCGCCCGGTTGGCTTTCGCTTGCGGTTGGAAGCTGCCGTCTGCGTAGCCGCGCAGCAGCCCCAGCCGCACCGCTTGCGCCACCCAAGGGCGCGCCCAGGGAGAGAGGGATTCCTGATCGATGAAGGAGATCGCTGCCGACTCTTCCGTCTGCCAGTGCAAGGCCTTGCCGACCATGACGGCCATCTCTTCTCGGGTGACGGGATCGACAGGACGAAAGGCGCCGTCAGGGTCACCCTTGACGATGCCGGCCTGGACAGCGGCGGCCACCGGCGGGGCGTACCAGTCATCGGGCTGGACGTCGCGGAAATTCGCCTGACCCGTTGCGGGCAGTTGCCGGCAACGGACGAGCAGAGCGGCGAACTCCGCCCGGGTCACCGTCCGCTGCGGTTCAAATCGATCGGGCGCTACACCGCGGAGAATGTCGGCGTCTGACAAGCGCCGGATGCTTTCGGCGGCCCATTCGAATCCCGCCAGATCGACAAAAACGGCTTGGACCTTGTTGGCTGCCGCCGGAACGGTTTCGACGGATTTTTTCACCATCAGGGCATAGTCGGAAAAATGGGGAAGTTGCGCCAGGAAGACGCCTTTTGTCCCGTCGAAGACGGCGGGCAACCTCATCCAGGCTTTTGTTTTCTCCTCGAACACCGCCAGGGCCAGGTCCTCCGGTTTCACCGCCGGCGGCAGAGCCACGCGCCAGGCGACGGTGACCGGTTTGGCGAAGGTCGTGCCGTCAGGACCAAACCGATAAGTGGGAGAAAGGAAGGCGAATCCTGAAGGCGCTTGTTGAGCCGACGGATCCGTTGACGAAGGGGCTGCAATTTCTTGGATGGTCAGTTTGGTGTCCCCGCTCAACGCGTTGGCGGGCACGGCCAGGGCGATTTCTCCCTTGGCGTCGGCGAGTACGGCGCCCTGATCGGCCTTCACTTCCTGCTGCAAGGCCACTCGATTCTCGGTCAGTTCCCGCTGCTGCTGTTGATAGGCCTGATCCGAGAGGGGCCGGTATTCGCCAACCACCTGCAGAAGGGCCAATTGGGGACCAGCGGCGGCCAACGGCGTTGCTTGCGCCATCGGAGCGTCTTTTTTCAGGTTTTCCAATGCCTCTATTGCCTTGTTCGTCACCTGCAAGGCTTTCGGAAGGCGGCTGTTTTGTTCGTTGACACCGGCAGGGACGGCGCCGCCTGTTTGGCCCCCTCCCAGGTTCTTGCCGCTGACCACATCCGACCAGGTCGGACCAGTGTTGTTCATGTCGACGCTGTACCACCAGATGACCTTGTCTCCCCCTTTTATCGCCTTGTCTTTGGCGGCCATCATGGGGGTGACGTTGTTCACCTTGAACATCCAGCCGGACAATCCCTGGTTGGACTGGCCGGCGATGGCTGTGACAAAGCCGCTCCGTTCCGTGTAACTGACACTGGCGCCTTCCAGTGTCCCGAGGGCGGTCATTCCCCAACGCCCATCACGGCGAACAGTAACCGTGGCAGGTCCGAAGAGTTTCTCGCCCGCCGGACCGATCACGGCCACATTCACTTCGGCTGAGTCGCCCTGCGGATCTGTCGGACCGCCTGTTCCGCCGCCGGTTCCACCGCCGTTCAGTTGCGCTCCCAAGGCCAGGTACGCCGCTAAGGCTTCTGTCGCGCCAAAGACATTCCGGCTGCCGCCAAAACTGCCGTCATCATTGAGAGCCTTCGTCAACATCCAGTCGACGGGGCTGTGCTGGTTGCTGTCTTTCAAGTCGGCGGGATTGAGGGCCATCTTTTTCATGGTGATGACGAGCTCTGCCGTATCGACGACCGGATCGTCATAGGGGCCGCCGAAACCGCCGCCATCGACCTGTTGTTTGCTCTTCAAATAGGCCAGCCCGTCGGCGATGGCCTGTTGGACATCGGTGTCGTTATCGACGGCAGGCAAACTTTTCAGCGACCGGATCGCCTGGGCGGTGGCCATGAAATCGGGGTAGAAGACGCTGCCGAAGCTCTCCCCCCAGGCGCCTTTGTCGACGCCGTTCTGCTGTTGCTTGCCCAGCAGATAGGCGCGGGCATCATCCTTGATCGTCCCGTTTTTACCGGCTTCCCCTAAGGCGAGATAGGCCCAGCCATCGCTGTAGATGCTGTTGGAAAAGCCCTGCTGCGGACTGTGGCGCGCCAGCAGCATATCGGCCAGTCTGTTGGCGCGATCACCTTCCTTGAGCGCTTCCATGGCCAGGAGGGAAAGGGCCAACGGTTTGACCGGCGGCTCTTTCGCCCATCCGGTATCGACTCGGGCGTATTGGTCGAAAGTCAGCCCCAACCGTTTCAAGGCGATCAGCGTTTCGGCGGTGGTGGTGCTGCTGTCGCCGGAAACGGGGATGGCAGCGGTGTCCTTGCGCTGTATCGACTTCAGATAGGTTTCAATGTCGGCGACGGCGGCATCGACATCTCTCCCGTGCGTGAAGCCGGAGAGGGCCGATAGGACTTGAGCCGTCAACTCCGGCTCTTCCGGGCTGTAACTGCCGTAAGCGACGCCGGCCGGCGTTCCCCAGTCATCGCTGTGGGCGGTGCGATACATATTGAGATAGGCAAGCGCCTTGACGGGATCGATATCCCCCAGTTGGTTGCCTTGGCCGAGGGCGCTGAGCACAGCCACATCATCATAAATGGAAGCGCCGAAGTAGACGCTGTCGCCGACGGTCTGCTGTTGGCCGCGAATGGCGTTCCCCAACAGGTCGATTTTTTCATGACCCGGTTGGAGGAGAGATAGGGCTGTCAGGTGTTTGGCCAACTCGGTGGCGCTACGGCCGGCGGGGTTCTCGGCGGCATAGACGGCGTCACTAACCGCCTGATCGCGCAGCGTCTTTCCGTCGCGCAGCCAGGGGGATTGGGCCAGGTCTGCGCCAGCAAGGGTCAGGGAAGCGACGAAGCGAGCGTCAAAAGTGGCGAACCCGCCGTTGGAATAGGTCTCCCTGCTCTGGGCATAGCGGTCGCGCAGGAAGCCACCCCCCTTGGCAAGGGCCTGTACGACCCGTTCCTTCAGTGCCCCCGCTGGCAGGTCGTCCTTGATCCGGGCCAGGGCTTCAATGTTGACTTTTGTGCCGTATTCGTTCGCGTAGGGGCCGAAGCTGCCGTCGGCGTTTTGGTTGGCCAACAGGTATGTAATCAGGTTGTTCGAACTTCCGACTTCATGGCCGATGGTTAATGCGTCGGCCTCGGCGAGCAGTTGTCCTTTCACCGATATAGAGTAGGGCGGTGTCCACTTGGCGGCGCTTAAATCCTCTTTGGCCGCGATCAGGGTGGCTGCCGTATACCCGTCGATGCTTTCACCGTTCTGCCCTTTGCCGTGGATGAAATCAACAGCCTTAGCGGCCAGTTCACCGGCCTTGACAGCCGGATCGTCCGCAGCGGCTTGGGCTGCTACGAAGGGAAAGCAACAACTCCATAAAAGCAGCAATGCCAGGATCAGCGCGACTGATTTGCGGCTGCTCCGATGGATGCGATACAAGGGGCGCAACAGGATCAATCCTCTCATTCATTTTGATTCTTCTCACCGATGACAGTTCCCTTTCTGGGCTTCACTCGTCACGTTCAGGCGCGAGATGTTGCCTGCAAATAGGCTCGGACGGCCTGGGAAAGGGCGGCGCTGATGGCGGCGGCGAGCAGCGTCCCGATGCGTGTCGTCGGTCCGGCGTACTCTTGCGGCGCGCCGCCGGTCCGGGAAGCCACCACGACGGCGTCGGTGCCCGTGCCGGTGGCCCAAGCGCCTGTCTGGGGACAACGGATGCCCAATTCTCGCAGTGTCCGGCTTTTCGCTTCTGTGAGCGTCTGCACGGCGTTGATCAATGCCCCGTCGGTGAGGCTTTGATCGAGAAAGGCCATCAAATTGATCGTCCCAGGCATGGGCAACCCTTCCCAGCAGGGGGTGATACCGGTGGCGCAGGCATTGCTCACACCCGCCGTTACCACCACGGCGATATTCGTATCGCCACAACGGCGCTGGACCCAGGCCGCCTGGGATACCCAGGCGGCGGTCATCAACGCTGTCGTCTCTTCGATCGGACAATCGGGAAAGTTGTCCCGTAAAAAAGCGATCAGTTCGCGCCGGGGCTGACGCTCGTCATAGTCTTTGTGAACCTGGCGGTTGACAAAAAATCGCTTTTCGCCGATTCCCCCGCCGAGGATTCCGGAACTGGCGCAGCGCCAGGGGGCGTCGGCGGTCACGAGAATGCAGTCCCCTTCGAGGCGACCGTTCAATCCCGGGAGCAGAGGCTGCCAGCAGCCCGGCGCTGGCGCCGTCAATACCAACCCCAGAGCGTCGACACCTCCCGGAGCCGCCCATACACAGCCTCGGCTTCCGCCTCGGAAAGACGGGCCATCCCACAGGCCGGCGTGAGCGCCGTTTGCCGGTAGAGCAGCGCTTCGGGAACACCGAGACGGGTCAATTCACTCATCTGTTCGTGAAGCCGCTTTGTCAGAGAGAGGGCCGTTTCTTGGGAAAAAGCGCCCGTGACAGGCACGATGCCCCAGGCCAGCCAGCCGCCCCGTTCGAGAAAGGCGATCAGTTCGGGGATAGAACGGTTGATTGTGTCCATGGAGCGATAGGCGTCAAATCCGATGATGTCGGCGCCGCTGGCAAAGAGAAGCGCCCCGTCGGCAGGCCCGCAGACATGAACACCGGCAAGCCCGCCCATTCGCTGGATGGCCGTGATGATCTGCTGCAACCCTTTCTGCAGGTCATCATCATTGACCGTTTCCTGTTCACAGTCGTCAAAGCCGAGCATGGCCGGTTCGTCGATCATCAACAGCACGGGATGGCCCGTACGGCGCAGGTCCTTCACCTGCCAGGCGGCGTTCATGGCGCAGTTCTTGCAGAGCACATCCCAGAGGAGGCGTTCATGAAGGATGGCGCGCCCGTTGCCATCGACGATATTCAGTGCGAGGGTGAGCGGTCCGAGGACTTCCCCTTTGAGGGCGACCATGTCCGCCCACCGGTTACGTTCATCGGTGAGGACGTCCTTGAATGCGAGATAGCTGTCCAGATCGATATGAAAAGGGGAATCTTCATGGAGGTGAATCCAGCAGGCGGCCTCGTTCTCATAGGCTTCGTAAAAAGCGGCCAAAGCGTCTCGAAAGCTATTTGCGCCCATATCGATCACCGGATAGCCCTTCATATTTCCGGTGATCAGTCCGACCCGCTCCAATGGAGATAATGCGGCCGCCATAAGACTGTCGCCGTTCCGGGGCGAACGCAGTTGAGGCCAATGGGGCATCTCGGGGCAGTACTCGCGGATAACGGCCATGGCGCTTTCCAGATCTCCGTGGGGCAGACTTCCGATCCCGGTCGTGACGCCAGGGTATAACATGCTGCGCCCTCCTTTTTCTGCTCATGCAGCGGGTAAAGTCCATAGAAAAAACAGCCATGCAAAAACCCCCAGCCAATCAACTGGGGGTAGAAGGAGGCAGAACACCAAGCGCCCTACCGGCGCTTTTTGCCTGCTTCACCTCCCTATCCTCCGTAGGTGCGATCGGTGATTTTGAACAGGCAGGTCTCCTGGCTCGGGGTCATCTGGGGCTCTGTCTTCCCGGCGGCTATTGCCAGTGACATCGATGAGCCGCATCACACCCTTACAGTGGCGGGACCGCGCCGGCTTCACACCGGACTTCCCTTTTCACGCCTGCCGAATGGCAGGCGACCTGTTCGTGCGATTCCATTGTCATTCCGTTCCTATGAACGGGAAACCGATACCATGCGTGATCGGCCCTTAGAACAGAAAAAACCTCAGCCTTTCGGCTAAGGTTATGGTTCACTCGGGCCGTGACGCATCCCCTGAGAGCAATGCATGAACGGCAAAGCAGACCACCTCCCTATCCGCGTAGGTACATTGGCAGTATCAGAACAGGCAGGTCTCCTGGCTCAAGATCATGGGCCGCTCCGCGTCTTCCCGGCTCAAGCCAGTGACATCACACGGGGGCCTCCCTCTCACAGTGGCGGGACCGCGCCGGTTTTACACCGGCTTCCCTTTTCACACCTGTCACTCAGACAGGTGACCTGTTCCCAGACATATTCGGTTCATTCGTTAGTATCTTCGCGGCGAAGGGGACAATTCCTCCATAGCCGCTCAATTTTTCGCTTGCCACCAAGCGCCTTTATAAATCTCCTGTGACGACAGACCAACGGTCATCGACAGGCGCCGGCAAGAACAGCGCCGGATGGACAAGACTCGCCGGAGTCGACCTGCCCATGGTACCCGGCAAAGCCGCCGGCGCCGTTATCAAAGGAGGCAATGCCGCTTTATCCGGCTCGGCAGAAACGGAGCGAACGGGCGGAATCTGAGTTGCCTGCCGCTGTTCGGGAAGCATGAGCGTCGCCGGGGCCTCAACGGGCGGAACGGTTGGCAATACGAAGGCCGCCCCCGTCTCTTCGCCAAACAGTGTCAACTGCTCTCCGCCAGCCATGCCCTTCACCGCCCCCCGCACCGGCATGATCAATCGCTGCCGGAGACTGGCCGCGTCAGGTCCGATCTCGCCGTAATAGCGGCCCTTGCAGGTGATGAAGTAGCGCGCCCGCTTCATGACGACGCCCATGCGCCCCATGTGCTCGAAGTGGATCGGCCCCACCCGCCGCGCGGCAAGAATGCGTTTGGCCGACTTGACGCCGATGCCCGGCACGCGCAGGAGGGTGCGGTAGTCGGCGCGGTTGACTTCGACGGGGAAAAAGCCGAGGTGACGCAGCGCCCAGCCGGTTTTTGGGTCCAACTCCAAGTCCAGGTTCGGGTTATCGGCGTCGACGATCTCGTCGGCCTGAAAGTCGTAAAAGCGCAGCAACCAGTCGGCTTGGTAGAGCCGGTGTTCCCGCAAGAGCGGTGGCGCCGGCAGGGCCGGCAGGCGCGGGTCGCCGCTGACAGGCACATAAGCCGAGTAGTAGACGCGCTTCAGTCGGAACTTGCGATAGAGGCCCTCGGCGAGGGTGAAGATCTGCCGATCCGATTCCGGCGTCGCCCCGATGATCAGTTGGGTGCTCTGACCGGCCGGGACGAAGGCGGGTGTCCGCCGAAAGGTCCGTCGCTCCTCCTGATTTTGGGTGATGGCGCCGGTGATCTGCCCCATCGGTCTGAGGATGTTTTCCTTCTTCTTCTGAGGGGCGAGGCGGCGCAATCCCTCGCTTGAGGGCAGTTCGATGTTGACGCTCATCCGATCGACGAGTGAACCGGCCTCGGCGATCAGGCGGCTGTCGGCGCCGGGGATGGCTTTCAAATGGATATAGCCATTGAAGCGGTATTCGTTGCGCAGCTTGCGAACGGTCCGCACCAGTTGTTCCATTGTATGGTCGGGCCCCTTCTCGATGGCGGAACTGAGAAAGAGCCCCTCAATGTAGTTGCGGCGGTAAAAGTTGATCGTCAGATCGGCCAGTTCATCCGGTGTAAAGGAAGCCCGGGGGACGTCGTTGGAGACGCGATTGACGCAAAAAGAACAGTCATAGCAACAGACATTGGAAAAGAGCACCTTGAGCAGGGAGATGCAGCGACCGTCGTCCGACCAGCTATGGCAGATGCCCGAGGAAGCGGTGCTGCCGATCGTCCCCGCCTTCCGCCCGCGGTTGCTGCCGCTGGATGAACAGGAGACATCATATTTGGCCGCCGTCGATAAGATCTTCAGTTTTTCGCTCAAGTTCATCGTCATCATCGCCTGTCATGAAAAGTAATCCCATGATGTTGCCGTTCTTTCGATCTCTATTGGCACAAGTGTTCCAATCGATTTCATTTTAACATATCGGATGGGCGTCTCACAAGCAACCCATTTCATCGGAAGGTGGTCCTTTTTTTCCCCGCCATTCCAGGCATTGCTTCTGGCGACGGTTTTGATTACACTTGATTGGGGACATCGTTGGGAATTCCGCTGTTTTCCCGCTGTCTCTCCATCTTCTCCTTCATCAATAGGCCTTATGGGAAGGCTGAATCCACAAGGAACGAGGAGGACGGTAAATGAGTTTCTTCAAAAAGGCGCTGGCCAGCATCGGGATCGGCAGCGCCAAGGTCGATGCTGTGTTTCATACCTTAGAGGCGACGGCAGGTTCCGAGGTGAGCGGCGTCATCCAGATCAGGGGCGGCAGTGTGGCCCAACATATTGACAAAATCAGCCTGATGGTGATGACGGAATACGAAAAGGAATTGGAGGACCGCAAGGTAACGGAATACGCCCAGGTGCAAAAAGAGCAGATCCGCCTTTCTCTGGATCTGCAGCCCGGCGAGGAACGGGAGATCCCTTTTTCTTTCTGCCTCTCCCCCTACACCCCTGTCTCGATCGGTCAAACCCCGGTCTGGGTTCAGACCGAGTTGGAAGTGGACATGGCGATCGATCCCTCTGACAGGGATCACCTGCAGGTGCGTCCCCACCTGAACATGGCCGCCGTCATGGATGCCGTCGAACAGTTGGGTTTCCGTATGTACAAGGTCAAAAACGAAGCATCCTATGCGGGGCCCGGCATCCCCTTCATTCAGAACTTTGAGTACAAGCCGACAAGCCATTTCCAGCGCCGCCTCGACGAACTGGAGGTGGCCTATCTCCCTCATCCGGGCGGAATCGACTTGCTGCTGGAAATCGACCGCAAAGCCAGAACCTTTGCGGGGTACTTAGAAGAAGCGGCAGATATGGATGAAAGCCGGGTGCGCCTGTCCTTGAGCCAGCAGGAGATCGATCAGGGCACTCGCTATATTGCCGAACGGCTGAAGGAAGTCATCGACGATTTTTCGTAAATAAAAGAGCCCCTGTTGCCTCGCTTGTGCAGGCACGGGGGCTCTGTATTATTGACGACAACGATATCATCATCAAGGACTGTCGACAGCATTTCCAGAAAAGCTTACGCCCTGTAGCTTTTCGATCTCCTCCGCGCCTAGGGGTTCGCTGAAGTAGTGTCCCTGCAACTCATCGCAACCGGCCGCCCGCAGATAGTCGTATTGTTCTTGCGTCCCGACGCCGTCGACGGCGACGCGCAAGGACAGGCTGTGGGCGAGGGCGATCATGGCTTTGACGCTTGCACGGGCATCGTGACTGACAGCCAAATCGACGATCAGGGGCGCGGCGATCTTGACCGTGTCAACGGGCAGCTTTTGCAGGAGGGTGATGCGGCTGTTGTGCTTTCCGAACTGATCCATCGTCAAAGCCACACCGAGCGCTTTCAGTTTGCCAAGCACCAGGGGAGCCACATCGGCAAAATGAAGGATATTTTCTTCGCTGATCTCCAATTCCAACCAATCCGGTGAGAGCCCGCTCGCCTGCAAGGCCCTTTTCACCGTCGGAATCAGGTTGGGGTGTTGCAACTGGCGGGCTGACAGGTTGACGGCCACCTTCACCGGCGGCAATCCAGCATCCTGCCAAGCCTTGTTCCGGCTGCAGGCCTCTTCCAGGGACCAGAGGCCGATGGGCACGATCAACCCCGTATCCTCGGCGAGCCGCAAGAACTCCATCGGCGAGACGAGACCCAAATCGGGGTGCTGCCAGCGGATCAGCGCTTCCAGGGCGCATCGTTTCCTTGTCGCCGCTTCCACCTTCGGTTGGTAGTACAATAAAAACTCGCGATTCTCCAAAGCTCGGCGCAGGCGGGTCTCCATGGCGAGCCGCTCGAAGGCCCAGGCGTTCAATTCCGGCGTGTAGAGTTGATAGTGGTTGCGCCCCTGTTCCTTGGCCCGGTACATGGCCGCGTCGGCGTTGTGCATCAGTGTCTCCGCCTCTTCCCCATCGGAGGGGTAGACGGCGATGCCGATGCTGGTGGTCGTGCAGAAGGGCGGTATGCCTTCGAACGTCCAGGGATGGCGGAAGGAACAGAGGATCTTCTGGGCCACCTTGGCGGCGTCTTCCACCGTGCTGATCTGCGGGAGCAAGATGGTGAACTCATCGCCGCCGAGGCGCGCCACCGTATCGCTGTCACGGACGGCGCTCCGCAAACGTCCCGCCACACCCTGCAGCAACAGGTCGCCCAAGGCGTGGCCGTAGGTGTCGTTGATCTGTTTAAACCGGTCCAGATCAAGAAAGAGGACGGCCAGCATGTGATGGTTCCGGTTTGCCTGGGCCAGCGCCTGGGACAGGCGATCGATAAAGAGCAGCCGGTTGGGCAGATCGGTCAAGGCGTCATGGTATGCCTGGTGCTTGATCCGTTCCTGGTTGCGCCGGTCTTCTGTCATGTCGCTGAAGACAGCGGCATACTGGGTGGTCCGGCCGTGGCTGTCTTTGATGGCGCTGACGGTCAACCAGGCGGCGTAGAGTTCACCGCTCTTGCGCCGGTTCCAGATCTCCCCCTGCCACTGGCCGCTTTCCTGCATCGAACACCACATCTTCCGATAAAACTGCCCGTCATGGCGGCCTGATTTCAAAAGGCGCGGGTTATTGCCGATGCTCTCTGATTCGGTATATCCTGTCGAACGGCAGAAGGCCGGGTTTACCGACTGGATGATCCCCTTGGCGTCAGTGATCATGATGCCTTCTGTCGTATTCTCAATCACCTTGGCGGCCAGGAGCAGCTTTTCCTCCACTTCTTTTCGCTCGCTGATGTCACGGAAGGCGGCCACAGCGCCGATGATCCGATCATTGACGCGCAGCGGCGTCGACACAAGTGAAACGGGAAAGAGGGCGCCGTCTTTGCGGGTAAAGTATTCTTCATCGCTGCGGTACGTTTTACCGTCGTCGATCGTTTTTAATACGGGGCAATCGGATTCGGGGAGGAGTGCGCCCTCATAACGGCGGTTGTGGATGATGGGGTGGACGTTCCTGCCGAGCAATTCCGCCATAGACCAGCCAAGGAGTCGCTCCGCTTCGGGATTTATAAGGGTCAATCGTCCCTCAGCGTCGAGGACGATCAGCCCTTCTCCGAGGGCGGAAGCGACGGCGCTGAGTTGGGTTTCCCGCGCCGACAGGTTCTTCTCGGTCTGGCGGGCCAGCAAGAGGCGGCGCACCCGTTGCCGGAGCACGGCCCAATGGAGCGGCTTGGTGATATAGTCGGTTGCGCCTGACGCAAAGGCCTTTTCCACCGACGCGTCGTCCTCCAGGCCGGTGATCATCAGCACGGGAACGCGCCGGTTCCGGGGGAGCTTTTGCAAGGCGGCGCAAACGGCAAACCCATCCATCCCCGGCATGAGGACATCCATCAATACAATATCCGGTTCCGCTTTTTCGTACGTTTCCAGGGCCGCCGCGCCATCCTCGGCTTCGATAACGGCGTAGCCGTCTTTTTCCAAGGCGCGCCGCACCAAGAGTCGCATGGCGCGATCATCATCGGCGACCAGGATGAGGGGTTTTTTCAAAGCCAACTCTTTCATCCTGTGTTCCTTTCCGTCACATCCGTCAGGACATTTGCGCCCTCATTATTCATATTATCGAGCCCTGCGCAACCAGTGTCAAGCCGGTGAGGAAGCTCTGAAAAGGACGGATGGCATCACAAAAAGCAAAAGCCGGGAATCCTCTTCCCGGCGTACATCTCTGTGAATTGCTTTTTCTTGTCATTTATGGCGACACTTCGGTTGTCGCGATTGCGTCGCTGGTATTACATCACTGGTATTGCTTCATTAGATGTGCTTGTTCAGCAACTTGACCAGTTCATCCTTTGACTTGAAGCCGATGGCCTTGTCAACGACCTGACCGCCTTTGAAGACCAGCAGCGTCGGAATCGACATGATCCCGTATTCGGCGGCGATAGCGCGGTTTTCATCGACGTTCACCTTGCCGACGACGGCCTGACCGGCGACGGTGTCAGCGACTTCATCGATGATGGGGGCGATCATCTTGCAGGGTCCGCACCAGGCAGCCCAAAAGTCGACAAGAACCGGTTTTTCGGCCTTCAAGACCTCAGTGGGGAAATTGCCGTCCGTCAGGGCGACCACGTTTGCGCTAGCCATGGGTCTACCATCTCCTTCAGACTATTTTCACTTACTTGGTGAATTTGGTCAGGACGTCGACGAGTTCCTCCAACGCTTTTTCCTGTTCTCCCGTGAGCGGCACGTTGGAAAGGCACCGGCGGGTGTGATTCATGATGATCAGTGTGCCAACCCGGTTGATAGCCGCCCGGGCGGCTGCGACTTGGACCAATAGGTCGAGGCAGGCTTTATCGTCGGCGATCATTTTTTGAATGCCCTTGACCTGGCCTTCAATTTTTTTCAACCGCCGGATGAGCGCCTCTTTCGATTGAGCGCATTCCAGAACCGCCACCCCCAATGGATACCCATACCCCGTATCCACTTTCATTATAAGAGGTTATTCGGCCGGTGTCAACAACCCCGCCGTGTCCAGCAGATCGCGAACGACAACGGAAGCCAAGATCAGACCGGATACAGAAGGCACAAAAGAGATGCTGCCGGGGATCTGGCGCTTCTGCTTACATGATGCGCCATAGGGTCCCTCCGGATGCGGGCAGATGCAGTTTTCGGCGCATCCGGCCTCGCCCTTGAGTGGACGAGGCGGTTCCGTGGAGTAGACCACCTTCAGGCCATCGATGCCCCGTTTGCGCAGTTCTTTGCGCATCACCTTGGCCAGGGGATCGATCGATGTCTCGTAGATGTCAGCCACTTGGAAGCGAGTCGGATCGAGCTTGTTGCCGGCGCCGAGGGCGCTGATCACAGGCACGCCGGCCGCTTTCGCCTTTTCGATGATCGTCAGTTTTCCCTTAACCGTGTCGATGGCGTCTACGACATAGTCGAGATCGGCGGTGATGATCTCCTCCCCCGCCTCGACGCCGTAAAAACGCCGGTGACAGGTCACTTTCGCCCGGGGATTGATGTCCCTGACCCGTTCGGCCATGACCTCCACCTTGGGCCGGCCGACAGTGGAGTGGAGGGCGTGCAGTTGCCGGTTCACGTTGGTCAGGCAGATCTCATCATGATCCACCAGCACCAGGTGGCCGACGCCGCTGCGCGCCAGCGCCTCGACAGTGAAGGAACCGACGCCGCCGACGCCGAAGACGGCCACGGCGGCGCCGGCAAGGTGTTCGATCCCCATGTCGCCGATGATCAGTTCTGTTCGGGCAAAGGCGTGTTGTTTCACTTCTTGGCCGCCGGCTCCGCTTTCGGCGCTTTGACAGGCAGGTCCAGCTTGATGTGGAGGTCTTTCAACTGCCGGGGGGTGACGACGCTGGGGGCGTCGACCATGATGTCAGAGGCGGACTGGGTTTTGGGGAAGGCGATGACGTCGCGGATGGTGTCGCGGCCGGTCATCAGCATGATCATCCGGTCGAGACCGAAGGCGATGCCGCCATGGGGCGGTGTGCCGTAATCGAAAGCGTCAAGGAGGAAGCCGAACTTCTCATAAGCTTCTTCCGGGGTCATGCCGAGAGTGGCGAACATCTTTTCCTGGATGTCGCGGCGGTAGATGCGCAGGGAGCCCCCGCCCAGTTCGACGCCGTTGAGGACCATGTCATAGGCCTTGGCCCGCACCTTGCCGGGGTCTTGGTCGAGCAGGTGCAGGTCTTCGTCTTTCGGCGAGGTGAAGGGGTGGTGAATGGCGTTGTAGCGCTTCTCTTCCGGATCATATTCAACGAGAGGGAAATCGACGACCCAGGCGAACTCCAGTTTTTCCGGGTCGATCAGGTTCAAGCGGCGAGCCAGTTCCTGGCGCAGGAAGCCAAGGGCGGCGGCCACAACAGAAGGCTTGTCGGCCACAAAGAGCAACAGGTCGCCTTTTTCGGCGCCCAGTTCTTCGAGAACGGCCTTGAATTGTTCATCGGTGAAGAACTTAGCGATGGGCGATTTGGGGCCTTCCTCGGTCATCTGGATGTAAGCGAGACCTTTGGCGCCGTAGACGGCGACGCCTTTCGTCAGTTCGTCGATCTCTTTGCGGGAGAAGTGGGCGCAGCCTTTGGCATTGATGGCTTTCACTTCGCCGCCGCCCTTGACGACGCTGGCGAAGACCTTGAACTCCACATCTTTGACCGTTTCGGTCAAGTCGACCAGTTCGAGGCCGAAGCGCAGGTCCGGCTTGTCCGAACCGTAGCGGCCCATCGCTTCGGCATAGGGGATGCGGCGGAAGGGAATGGGGATTTCTTTGCCGAGGGCTTCCTTGAAGATATGGGCCACCATCTCTTCCATCAGAGAAAGCAGGTCATCCATCTGGGTGAAGGACATCTCAATGTCGAGTTGGGTGAATTCAGGCTGGCGATCGGCCCGCAGGTCCTCGTCGCGGAAACAACGGACGATCTGGAAGTAGCGCTCCATGCCGGCCACCATGAGAATCTGCTTGTAGAGTTGGGGCGACTGGGGCAGGACAAAGAACTCGCCGGGATGGACGCGGCTCGGCACCATGAACTCGCGAGCGCCTTCCGGCGTCGACTTGGTCAGCATGGGTGTCTCAATCTCCAAAAAGCCGTTGCGATCGAGGAAGTCGCGCATGGCTTTGGCCGTCTTGTGGCGGATGACCAGGTTGCGCTGCATTTCCGGGCGGCGCAGGTCCAGGTAACGGTACTTCAGGCGCACCGTCTCATCGACTTCCACATCGTCTTCGATATAAAAGGGCGGCGTCTTGGCGCCGTTTAAGACCCACAGTTGGCGGGCGTACACCTCGATCTGGCCGCTCGGGAGGTTGTCGTTGATCGTGCCGTCAGGGCGAGGGCGCACGTCGCCGGTGACGGCGAGGACATACTCGTTGCGAACGCCTTCCGCTTTCTCGAAGGCTTCTTTCCCCACTTCCGGGCTGAAGACGACCTGGACGAGGCCGGAACGGTCCCGCAGGTCCACGAAGATGAGTCCGCCGTGGTCGCGGCGGCGCTGGACCCAGCCCATGAGGGTCACTGTCTGGCCGGCGTGATCAATGCGCAGTTCTCCGCCGCGGTGAGACCGTTGTAAGCCCGTAAACATATCGCTCATAATCTGGTGAATCGTCCTTTCTTCTATGTAGCGCCAGCAACTCCCTGGCTTAGGCCGAGTGCCGGATCACTAGTTTTCCCGTTTTGCCATGAGGTTATATAGGAACTCGGTCGCTCCGTCGAGGGGGATCTGCTGCTGCTCCCCTGTCGCCATGGTGCGCAGGGTGATCATTCCCTCTCTTAATTCCCCTTCGCCGATGATGGCGACATAGGGCGCATGGAAGCGGTCGGCTGTTTTCATCTGGGCTTTCAGGGAACGTTCCAGATAGTCCAGTTCCACGGCCAGCCCACGCTGCCGCAGCGTCTGAGCGAGGCCGAAGGCGATCGGGGCGGTCCCTTCTCCGGCGAGGGCGATGAAGAGATCCCGTTGCTCTCCCCCATCGGCGGCGAGGAGCCCCTGGTTTTCCATGGTCAACAGCACCCGCTCCAAACCGAGGCCAAAGCCGATGCCCGGCACGGCCGGTCCGCCCAGTGCCTCGACAAGGTGGTCGTAGCGGCCGCCGCCGCCGATGGAGGACTGGGCGCCGATGTCGGTGGAGACGATCTCAAAGGCCGTCTTCGTGTAGTAGTCCAGGCCGCGGACGAGGCGGTCATCCAGGGTGTAGGCCACGCCGGCGGCGTCAAGGAGTTCTTTCACATCGGCGAAGTGGTTGGCACAGTCGTCGCAGAGGTGTCCCACCGTCGTCGGCGCGCCCTGGGAGAGTTCCTGACAGCGCTCGTTTTTGCAGTCGAGCACCCGCAGGGGGTTGCGGTCGAGCCGCTTTTTGCAGTCCTCGCAAAGTTCGTCCGCTTTCGGCTGCAAAAACTGGTGCAAGGCCTCCCGGTGAGCGGGACGGCAGGCGGGGCAGCCGATGGAGTTGAGGAGCAGTTCCAGGTTCTTCAGGCCCAGCCGGTGGTAAAAGTCCATGGCCATGGCGATGACCTCGGCGTCGACACGGGGACCGGCGGCGCCAAAGACCTCGATGCCGAACTGGTGAAACTGGCGGAGCCGTCCCGCCTGGGGGCGACCGAAGCGAAACATGGGACCGGTATAGTAAACCTTCACCGGCAGCGGGCCGGCGTAGAGCTTATGTTCGAGCAAAGCGCGGACCGTCGGGGCGGTGCCCTCGGGGCGCAGCGTCAGATCGCGTCCGCCGCGATCCTGAAAATCATAGGTCTCCTTCTGGACGATGTCGGTCGTCTCGCCCACACCGCGGTGGAAAACTTCGCTGTGTTCAAAGACAGGGGTGCGGATCTCTTCGTAGCCGTATTCGCGGCAGAGGCGCCGGATGGTGTCCTCCAGGGTCTGCCAGTGCCGAGACTGGGCCGGCAGGATGTCTTTGGTGCCGCGCGGAGCGCCGGTTAGCATGGGATTCCCTCCAGTTTTTTCAGTTTGCGCCCGATGATGGTCTCCAGGCGCTCCACGTAGTTCATGGGGTCTTTCGGATTATGCCAGCTATCGAGAATCTCGCCGTCTTCGGGGCGGACGATCTTTGTCGCCGCGCCGGCGCCGAGCCCCCAGATGGTCTGGCGTTCCTCCATGACATGGATGTTGTAGATGCACTCCCGGCCGGGCAATGTGTAGCCCACATTCTCCTGGTTGGCCAGGATGCGCTTCTGCCGGTAGAGGTAATAGGGGACCAGCCCCAAGGTGCGAGCGCCGGCGCGGGTGACGGCCAGCATGGCCTCCACCTCGTCCTCCGGCGGCAGTGTCCAGCGCTCCCTCTCGGCGGTCAGCCGGGAGGCGCGCTTGATGGCCATCGTGTGGACCGTCAGGTTCTCGGGCCGCAGCTTCGCCAGTTGATCAAGGGTGGAGCGGACCGACTGGGCGGTCTCGCCGGGCAGCCCGACGATCAGGTCCATGTTGATGATGGGAAAGCCGATGGTCCGGGCCAGTTCGACGGCCTCCACCACCTGTCCGGGCCGGTGGCAGCGGCCGATCCGGTCCAACGTGTCGGCGTTCATCGACTGGGGGTTGATGCTCAGCCGGTTGACGCCGCCGGCATAGGCCTGTTCCAGCTTTCGCCGGTCCAGTGTATCGGGCCGGCCTGCTTCCAGGGTGAACTCCACCGTCTCCGGCCCGCGCAGGTGCCGGTTGATCCAGCCGAGCAGGTCCCCCAGTTGTTCCGCCGTCAACACCGTAGGCGTGCCGCCGCCAATATAGATATGCTGCACCTGTTGTCCGGCCTGACGCAGCGCCCGCCCAACTGTTTCGATCTCCCCGGCGAGAGCATCGAGAAAGGGCGTGAGCCAGCGCTTGAACTTCTTGACGTCATAGCCGGGAAAAGAGCAGTAGAGGCAACGGGTGGGGCAAAAAGGAATGCCGATGTAGACGCCGGACTTGCGGCGGTCCTCCGGTCCGGTGTAGAGAAAGGGGCGTTGCCGGAGGGCGATCTCCATGAGCAGATCGGCTTTTTCCGGTTGGAGGGCGTAATCATGAAGCAGTTCCGCCCGGATGTCCTCTCCAAGTTTCCCCTGGTCGAGGCGGCGGTGCACGATCTTCGCCGGGCGAACGCCCGTCAGGATCCCCCATGTGTTCGGCGGGGCGTCACAGTAGTCCTCCAAGGCCCGCAACAAGGCCAGCTTGGCGGCGCGACGGCGATCGTTCTCCCCTTGCGGCAAGAGCGGCGCCTGCCCCACCCCTTCCCTGCCGGCATGGCGAAACCGGGCGACGATCCTCCGCTGCCCGTCCGGTCTTTCCTCACGGAAACCAACCTCCGCTGATTGGTCAACTGTCCGTTCAGCGGCAGCGCCATCCCCTTCCGGCAGAGGGCCTGCTTCTTCAACAAACTGGGCGTCGGGGAAATAGATCCAGAGGACTTCTTGCAGGGTGACCCCATACCCCGGGGGCAGCCCCCGCAAGCAGACATCCATGGGATAACCTCCAGAAATAGCAATCGAGAAAACACGGTAGAAAGATCAGTCGGCCAAAAAGGGATTGTTCACCCGCTCATAACCGATGGTGCTCTCAGGCCCGTGACCGGGATAGACGACGGTGTCATCGGGCAGGGGAAGCAGCTTTTCCCGGATGGCATGCAGGAGTTGGCTGTAGGATCCGCCCGGGAAGTCGGTGCGTCCGACAGAACCGTAAAAAAGCGTATCCCCCGTAAAGACAACGCCCTCGCCTTTCAGGCAGATGCCCCCGACCGTATGGCCCGGCGTGTGCAACACTTCCAGGCGGACCTTTTTTCCAACGGTGATCACATCGCCGTCTTTGAGCAGTCGATCGGCGGCCGGGCTGGCATAGGGCGCGCCAATGTAAAGGGAGAGGTTTTTGGCCGGCGAGACGATGGTCGCCGCCTCTGCCTCATGACAGAGCAGGGGGGCCCCGGTGGCTGCTTTGATCTCGCCGTTGGCCTCAATATGATCGCCATGACCATGGGTGTTGATGATGGCGACGATCTTCGCTTGGGCTTCCTCAGCCCGGCGCAGGAGCATTTCTCCGTCGCCGCCCGGATCGATCAGGGCCGCTTCACCCGTTTCAGGGCATTGGACCAGATAGCAGTTGGCGCCGAGCCTGCCTGCTTCCCACCGGCGGATGTTCATGATTCGCTTCCTCTTCCTTCCACCATCAGCGTAACAGGGCCGTCGTTGATGATCTCGACGACCATGTGGGCCTGGAACTGTCCTGTCGCCACGGTCAGGCCAAACTTGCGCAGTTCCTCGACGACCATATCGACGAGGCGGCGCGCCTCTTCCGGCGGCGCCGCCTGGATAAAGCTGGGCCGGCGGCCTTTGCGGCAGTCACCGTAGAGGGTGAACTGGCTGACGACGAGGGCCTCGCCGCCGACATCGCAAACGGAGCGGTTCATCTTGCCCTGTTCATCTTCGAAAATACGCAAATGGGCGATTTTTTCCGCCACATAGCGGGCATCAGCGTCACCGTCGCCTTGACCGGCGCCGACGAGAACGACAAGGCCCGGTCCGATGGCGCCGATCTCAGCGCCTTCGACGGTCACCCGCCCGCGGAGCACCCGCTGAATCAACGCGCGCAAGCAACCCGCCTCCTCTAGAAAGCAGTTCCTGTCCAAAGAAGGGCTCAATGGTCTCTATCCCAAGAGGGACTCGCCTTCTTTGTCCGGCCGGGTGTTCGGCGTCAAACGACGCACTTCGAGAACATCCCGCACTTTCATCAGTTTATCCATCAGGTATTTCAGGTGACCCAAATCACGGATTTCGACGACCATGTTGATCTGGGCCATCTTGTTTTTCGTCGCTCGCGAGTAGATGGAGTTGATCGCCGTCTTCGTGTCGGCCACCGACAGCATCACATCAGTCGTCAGCCGCTCGCGATCCATGGCGATGACCTCCATCTCGACCTGGTAGGTGGCGTGGGAGGTCGTGTCCCAGGCCACCTCGACGATGCGTTCGCGTTCCTCCGCCGACATGTTGACCACGTTGGTGCAGTCTACACGGTGGATGGAAACGCCCCGCCCCTTGGTGATGTAACCGATGATCTCATCGCCCGGCAAGGGGTTGCAGCAACGGGAAAAGCGGATCAGCACGTTGTCAACGCCGCGCACCCGCACCCCCTGGGAAGGCTTGCCGAAACCGGAAAAGGGCTTTACTTCCGGCGGCGCCGCCACATCCTCTTCCAGGCGCTTTTCCTTTTTCAGTTCCTCTTTCAGGCGAAGGATGATCTGGTTGACCGTCAAGACGCCGTCGCCGACGGCAAAGTAGAGATCATCAACGTTCTGGTAGTTGAAGCGCTTGCTGATGTCCAGCACCCGTTCGGCTTTCAGGACATCGGCGGGATCGAACTTCAGCCGTTTCAATTCCAGTTCGATGGCTTCCCGGCCCCGCTCGACGAACTCCTCGCGCTTCTCCTTCTTGAACCACTGGCGGATGCGGTTGCGGGCGTTCGACGTTTTGACGACATTCAACCAGTCCCGTGAGGGTCCTGCCGTCGTTTTGGTCAATACTTCAATGATCTCGCCGTTGTTCAGTTGGTAGTCCAGGGGAACGATGCGCCCGTTCACCTTGGCGCCCATGCAGCGGTGGCCCACATTGGAGTGGATGCGGTAGGCAAAGTCGATCGGCGTGGACCCGGCCGGCAGTTCAATCACGTCGCCTTTCGGGGTGAAAACGAAGACGGCGTCGGAGAAAAACTCGATCTTCAGGGTCTCCATGAAGGTCTGCGTGTCTTTCTGGTCTGACTGCCATTCGAGCATCTGACGCAGCCAGGCCAACTTTTCCTCGAAGCTCCGTCCCTGCGCTTTGCCGCCCTCCTTGTACTTCCAGTGGGCGGCGATCCCGTATTCAGCGGTCCGGTGCATCTCAGAGGTGCGGATCTGCACTTCGAAGGGCTCACCGAGGGGGCCGACCAGGGTGGTGTGCAGCGACTGGTACATGTTCGTCTTCGGTGTGGCGATGTAGTCCTTGAAGCGCATGGGTATCGGTTTCCAGATGGTATGGATGATCCCGAGGGCGCCGTAGCAGTCCTTCACAGAGTCGACAAGGACGCGGACGGCGATCAGGTCGTAGATCTCGGAGAGATCCTTCTTTTGGGCGGTCATTTTGCGATAGATGGAGTAGAAATGCTTCGGCCGTCCCGAGATCTCCGCCTTGATGGCGACGGCGGTCAACTTTTCTTGCAAGACGGCGATGATCTCGTTGATGCGCTCCTCACGCTCGGCGCGTTTGGTGGCGATGCGCGTCACCAGGTCATAGTAGGTGTCCGGTTCCATGTAACGCAGCGACAGGTCTTCCAGTTCCCACTTGACTCGCGAGATCCCCAGGCGGTTGGCCAGCGGGGCGAAGAGTTCGATCGTCTCGATGGCGATCTCCCGCTGTTTTTCCGGCGTCTGGTGCTTGAGGGTGCGCATGTTGTGCAAGCGGTCAGCCAGTTTGATCAAGATGACGCGAATGTCCTTGGCCATGGCCAAGAACATCTTGCGCAGGCTCTCGACCTGCTGCTCCTGCTTGGAGTGAAACTCCAGGCGGCTCAGCTTGGTCACACCGTCGACCATGAGGGCGACTTCGGAGCCGAATTCCTTTTCCAACTGTTCCCGCGTCACCGGTGTGTCCTCCACAACATCGTGGAGCAGACAGGCGGCGATGGTGGCAACATCCAGTTCCAAGTCGGCCAAGATATAGGCAACGGCCATTGGGTGATAGATGTAGGGTTCCCCGGACTTGCGCAGTTGGCCCGTGTGGGCTTCATCGGCGTATTCAAAGGCCCGGCGGACAAATTCGAGGTCGCTTGGATTTTGCGTATAGCTCTGGACACGCTTTAACAATTGTCCTAAGGTTACCTGCATCTGCTCACCTCCCCGCGAGGCCTTTCGGCATGTCTTATTAAATATATGAAAACCTAAAAAAGGGCAAGATACTATATTATTTTCTCTTCATAAGTCGGAAATCCTCCAAAGGAATCGAAATCCTCATCTTCCCTATTCTTCTGCTGTTGGCATTCATTGTTCCATATTTTTCTATGACCTATTCCCCGGAGGTGAAACAAAAAACCCCCGGCAATCGGGGGGTTATTCATTTTCCTTCCGGTGCGCTTTTTGACAGTCGCCGCAACGCTCATCACAGGGCTCCTGGTGGACGAGAACGGTGCTACGGGGGAAAATCTCCTGGATTTCTCGGGCCACCCGGTGGGAGATGTCGTAGCTTTCTTCAATGGAGGTTTTTTTACAAAAGACCATATGCATGTCAATGTGCCGTTCAGCGCCGGCGCGGCGTGTCCGGATGGCATGGACATTGACATACTTGGCCGCATGGCGTTGGATCCGCTCCTGGATCTGGCTCTCCTCCTCTTCGGGCAGCCGCTGATCCAAGAGAGGCATAAAGGCCTCCTGCAACAGATCCCATGATGCCTTGATGATCAGGAGGGCTACGCCAATGGCCACGATTGGGTCAAGGAGCGTCCAACCGGTCAGCTTCAGAAGGATTAAGCCGAAAAGGACGCCCAGTGACGTATATACGTCGGTGCGCAGGTGCAAAGCGTCGGCTTCCAAAGCCACTGACTCGGTCTTGCGGGCCACCGCCATCAACCGGAAGGAGACATAGTAGTTGACGCCCGCTGAGATGGCCATGATGACGACGCCCCAGCCTGTCTCTGGCGGTGCGCCGCCATGGCTGAGCTTCTCGACAGCCTCGTAGATAATCCAGACGGCAGCCACGAAAATCAAGAGCGCCTCGATTGTGCCCGCCACGTTTTCAATTTTGCCGTGTCCGAACTGATGATTGTCGTCAGCCGGGCGGCTGGCTTCACGGACGCTGAAAAAGGCGATCAACGCCGCCACCAAATCGATCCCGGAATGGATGCCCTCGGAGATGACGCTGACCGACCCGCTTAACCAACCGATCGTCAGCTTGCCGACGACCAGAAATGAATTGGACATAACCGATAACTGCGCGACTCGCAGCCGTTCATCCACAACCTCGTTCCCCTTTTTCTCCTGCCTTGCATGAATCGGCAACCGGTAAACTTCCGTCCTCTATTGTAGCACAATACCCGCATACAGAAAGCACCCCAGTTGCCTGGAGTGCTTTTCCAGCTTTCCTTTGATCGCGTCTGGCCCATCGCCATCGCTTTTTTTACCGGCGCCTTGAGATGCGCGATGATTTCGCTGAAATCATCTTCCGATGTTTCTGTTACGCCGCTTTCATTTTTGCCCGGCGCTGCGCCTTTTCGATCTGTTTCAGGTCATACCAGATCGGGCTGGCGTTGAAGATAGACGAGTAAGCTCCGGAAATGACGCCGATCAACATGGCCAGGTTGAAGACCCGCGTCGAGGCGCCGCCCCAGAAGAGCAAGGCGACGAGGACGAAGATGACCATGAGGACGGTGATGATGGACCGGGTCATCGTTTCCGTTACGGAGCGGTTGACCAGGGCGTCCATGGGCTCGTCTTTTTTCTTCTTGCGCAGGTTCTCCCGGATGCGGTCGAAGATGACGATGGTGTCGTTGATGGAGTAACCGAAGACGGTGAGGATGGCGGCGACAAAGGTGCTGTCCACCTCAATGTAAAAGATGGAGAAGAGCCCCGCCACCACCAAGATATCGTGGAACAACGCTACGATGGCGGCTACGGCAAATTTGAATTCAAACCGGTAGGAAATATAGGCGACCATGCCGATGGCAGCCAGCAACAGCGCCAGCAAGGCGTTGCGAGCCAGTTCCTGGCCGATGGTTGGACCAATGGTTTGGTCGCTGCGGATGGATAGTTCACCCACCTGTCCTTTCATCGACTCCAGCAACTGATTCCGCTGGCTCTGATCCAGCGGGTGGGTCCGAACGATCACGTTATTTCCTTCAGCCAGTTGAACCTCTGTTTTGCCGATGTTGGCATTATCCAGGACAGTGCGGACCTGTTCGACAGTGACCGCATGTTCAAAATGCAGCTCCAGCTTGGATCCGCCAGTAAAATCGATGCCGAGGTTCAGCCCGCGAAGCATCAGGGAGATTAACCCCGGAATCAGGATCAATAGAGATAGGGCATACCAGATTTTGCGACGACCGATCATGTTCATGTCCGGGCTTCCCTCCTATCAGGCGCCGTAGAGTTTCTTGTTGTTCAGGATGCCGCTGCCGCCGGCAGACCGCAGCAACAGCCGGGTGAAACTGATGGCCGTAAACATGCTGACGACAATGCCGATGCCCAATGTGATGGCAAAGCCACGAATCGGGCCAGTGCCGAGAGAGTAGAGAACGACAACAGAGATCAGCGTGGTTACGTTGGAATCTAAAATGGTGGTAAAGGCGCGATGGAATCCGTCCTCAATGGCTGTGCGCAGCGTCTTGCCATGGCGAAGTTCATCTTTCAACCGCTCGTAGATGATGACGTTGGCGTCGACGGCGACACCAAGGGATAGGAGAAAGCCAGCGATGCCAGGCAACGTCCATGTCGCGTGGAGCCATGTCAAGATGCCGACAACGATCACCGAGTAGAGGATCAGGGAGATGATCGCCACAAAGCCGGGAACGCGATAGTAGAGGAACATAAAAGCGAAGATCAGGCCAATTCCGATGATGGCCGCTGTCTCGCTCTTATCCAAACTCTCGGCGCCGAGGGTCGGACCGACGGTCTGCTTTTCCACCATATCCATCTTGACCGGCAAGGCGCCCGAATTCAGGAGCAAGGCGATGCGACGGGCGTCTTCCAGCGAGCCGTAACCGGTGATGCGAGCTTGCCCGCCTGTGATCGGTTCGGTGACAGTCGGGTTCTGCAAAAGATCTTGGTCCAAATAGATGCCGATCGGTTTGCCCACATTGGCCCGGGTCACATCGGCAAACTTTTTCGCGCCTTCACTGTTCAGGGTCATCTGAACGATGGCCGTCTTGCTTCCAGGCTCCAAGGCCTCTTTGGCCTCTTTCAGATCCTTGCCTTCGATAACCGTTTTGCCGTCTGTCGTGCGGAAGGTCAGGACGGCTGTTTTGCCGATCAGATCGACTGCTTTATCGGGATCCTGAATCCCAGCCAGTTCGATCAGCAGCCGGTTGGTTCCTTCCAACTGGATCCGCGGCTCCGCAACGCCGAGCCCGTTGATCCGTTGTTCCATAATGGCCTGAACCTGCTGCATCTCTTCCTTGGTTACTTTGCGGTCTGGTGTCTCTTCTGCCTGCAAGACCACATAAAGACCGCCTTGCAGGTCGAGCCCAAGCTTCGCGTTTTGCTTAATCGGGCCGTAACTCAAGGCGGCAGCAACGGCCACCACCAAAATTAAGGCCACCAGTTGGAGCGTTTTGCGTGCATTCATATTTTGCCCGCTGCCTCCTTGTAAAGGTTTGCTTTTTTTCTACGGATGATTGCCTGGGAATACGAAACAATTCGAATTATACTCCCAAATCTCAAAGAATGTCAAACAAAAGCGCTGTAGTTACAAAAATTAACTAAAGCATCTTGGCATCATTAATTATTAAGTGAAAGCGACAATTCAGAAAGGCAGCTGCCCGGCGGCACATGACCATGCGGGGCAGAAAAATCTCGAAGTAATCCAGGAGCGGGCTGATCTCCGGGTCTGTCTTGAGCGTTAAGGTGATGTCCTGGCCCTCCAGCACAAGTTTGGATTCGCGAACAGCGTAATTGACACGGTCATGGATGTCGAAGGAAACCCGTTCCTTGTTGCGAACGCGGCGGAAGTGGACGTCGCTCTTGTCCGCCAGGACGAGGGCGGCGCCAGCGGCGTTCACCACCTGGCCGACCGTTTCGTCATGATTGCCGATGGCGGCCATCACTTCGGCGATCTCCGGGAAGTCCATCTTCATATCGCGCAAGATGCTGCGGGCCAGCAAGGCGCCGATTTGAGCATGTCCATCACGGCTGACGGCATTGCCAATGTCGTGCATGTAGCCGGCGATGGCGGCCAATTCGGCGACACGCTCAGGGTAGTTGAGGTGAGACAGAATCGCCTCCGCCTGAGCGCTGACCTGGGCGGAATGACGGAGTCCGTGTTCCGTATAGCCGAGCACGCTGAGGCGCTCATCGCCTTTTTCGATGTACGCCCGGACTTCCGGGTTTTCACGAATCGCGCGAATATCGACAGTCATGGCTCTCTTCCTTTTCTCTGGCTTAGCGTGCTTACCTGGCTTACCTGGTTTGCTTGGCTTACTTCGTTTGCTACGGATTGCTCCATATTTCTCCGTGTTTCTTTATCGTAAGCTGGACATCGTCTTAACCTGGATATAGCCGTCATGGACGGACATGAATAGACCGCTGAGTAGTTTGCTCAGCGGCCAGGAAGAAAATCCGGAAAATCGAGTTCCATCTGACGGTTGACACGCATGTACTCGACAATCAGTCGATCCAGTTCACAGGATTTTCGATATAAAAGGCCACTCGTCAGATTGCGGCAATCGAATTTTCGGGCTAATCGATCCAATTCTTTGCGTTTACGCTGAATCCGGCGCAAGAGCACCAAGGAATCCATTTTTCCTCCTCCCCTCGACAGTTCAATGGCTACACAATAACGGAATTCGCTTCTCACTTACACATTCGACCCATATTCTCGAATTCCTGTTATTAATGTAAACTTTTTGAAATATTTTGTCAAAGGGAGGAACACGTTATTCCTTTTCTGCGATCTCAACGATAGCCGTCTTGGCCAGTTCAACCTGAACCCCTTCGGCGATTTTGACGGTGATCGTATCTTCACCCACTTCTGTGACGACGCCGTAAATGCCCCCGGCAGTCAGGACCCTCTCATGGACCCTCACTTTGTCCAGCATCTCTTTGTGCTGTTTTTGCGCTTTCTTCTGCGGACGAATGAAGAGAAGGTAGAAAAGTCCGAACATGGCGACCAGATAGACCAACAAAAGGGAGGACGAATCCATGACAGTTAACCCCCTTCTTAAGATACACTTTCATTCTTTCATGATTTTTACGGTTTTCGTTCGATGCCGCCTAAGCCTTTTCCTCCCCATATTTGTCAAAAAAGGCCTTTTTCGCTTCCAGGAAGCGCCCCTCCAGGATAGACCGGCGGATCGTCCGCATGATGTTCAGGAGCATATGCAGGTTATGGATGGTCAGGAGGCGGTAGACGAGAATTTCCTCGGCCTTGTAGAGGTGGCGCAGGTAGGCGCGGCTGTAGTTGCGGCAGGTGTAGCAACTGCACTCGGGATCGAGGCGGTCGAAGTCACGGGCGTGTTCGGCATTGCGGATAACCACCTTGCCATGGGAGGTAAAGGCGAGTCCATTGCGGGCCACCCGGGTGGGCAGCACACAGTCGAACATGTCGACGCCCCGTTCGACGCCCTCCCAGAGGCAATCCGGGCTGCCGACGCCCATCAGGTAACGGGGCTTGTCTGCCGGCAGTACCGGGACGGTGGCGTCGAGCATCTCGTACATCAACGGTTTCGGCTCGCCAACGCTCAACCCGCCGATGCCGTAGCCAGGGAAATCCATTTCCACCAGGCGGGCGGCGCTTTCCTTGCGCAGGTCAGCGTACATGCCTCCCTGGGTGATGCCAAAGAGCGCCTGATCCTCTCGGGTATGGGCGGACTGGCAGCGTTTGGCCCAACGGGTCGTCATCTCCAGTGATTTTTGGGCGTAATCGCGTTCGGCGGGATAGGGTGGGCACTCGTCAAAGGCCATGATGATGTCGGCGCCAAGGTCCATCTGGATCTGGATTGACTTCTCCGGTGTAAAAAAGTGCTCTGACCCGTCAATGTGGCTCTTGAAGCGCACGCCCTCTTCGGTGATCTTGCGGAGCGGTCCGAGGCTGAAAACCTGGTATCCACCGGAGTCGGTGAGGATGCCCTGGGGCCAGTTCATGAATTTGTGCAGGCCGCCGGCCTCGCGCACCAGGTCGGAGCCGGGCCGCAGGTAGAGGTGGTAGGTGTTCGACAGGATGATGCCGGCGCCAAGGTCGCGCACCTCTTCCGGCGTCATCGTCTTGACGGTGGCCTGGGTGCCGACCGGCATGAAGATGGGCGTTTCGAAGGAGCCGTGAGGGGTATGTAGGATCCCCGCCCGGGCGCTGGTTCGGTCACATTTTTTGGTGAGTTCGTAATGGACTGCGGCGGTCAAGGCGCTTCCTCCTAGCGGCTCCGGCGCGTTGAGGCTGCTAGAGCCATGTTCTTCTAACCTTTTGCAAACTGTAACGTTACGTCGGGGGCCGATTGGCTCCGCTCGCGAAGGGCTCCGTGGCTACTCGCTTGCTTGCTCCGCCCAAATGCTCGCTGCACCAATCGGCCCCCAGACTGCTGTTAGGGTTACGTTGTTTTCAGAGCTTATTCTGCTTGTTTAAGATTCATCCGTGGCATGAGTTTCTATCTACTAAGGGCTAAACTGCCGCTCCCAGCGGTTCTCCACCTAAACGCTTAGATGATCAACATGGCGTCTCCGAAACTGAAGAAACGATACCCCTGTTTCAGGGCCTCCTGGTATGCGGCCAGTATGTTTTCGCGTCCGGCAAAGGCGGAGACGAGCATGAGCAGGGTGGACTTGGGAAGGTGGAAGTTGGTGATCATGCCGTCGATGCAGTGGAAGGTGTATCCGGGATAGATGAAGATGTCTGTCCAGCCGGAACTGGCCGCAATCGCGCCGTTGTTGCGGCTGGCGACGGTTTCGAGGGTGCGGGCGACGGTGGTGCCAACGGCGATGACACGGCGTCCCTCCCCTTTTGCCTTTGCGATGGCTTCAGCGGCCTCGGGGTCGACTTGAAAGAACTCGGAGTGCATCTTGTGATCCTCGATGCGGTCAACTTGCACAGGCCGGAAGGTGCCGAGGCCCACATGAAGCAGAACAGAGGTGGTCTCGATCCCTCGCTGCCTCAATCGGTCGAGCAGTTGGGGCGTGAAGTGGAGTCCTGCTGTCGGGGCTGCCGCCGATCCCCGTTCACGGTTGTATACCGTCTGGTAGCGCTCAGCTTCTGCCTGGGGCAAGGGGGTTTCAATGTACGGCGGCAGGGGCATTTCGCCGAGTTCGTCGATGAGTTTGTCAAAATCTCCGGTGTACTCAAAGCGGACGATCCGTCCGCCAAAATCGGTCGTTTCCTGAATTTCCGCCGCCAACCGGCCTTCGCCGAAGTCGACAACGGTTCCCGGTTTCAGTCGCCGGCCGGGCCGGACCAACACTTCCCAGCGATCATCGCCTCGGGGGGTGAGCAAGACCATCTCGACGGCTACATCGCTTTCGCGTTTTTTTCCATATAAACGGGCTGGAATCACGCGGGTGCGGTTGACGACCAGCAGGTCGCCCGGTTGCAGGATGTCGACGATCTGATGAAAGATCCGGTGGTCGACAACGCCGCTTTCTCGATCAAGGAGCATCAAGCGAGAGGCGTCTCTTGGTTCTGCCGGTGTCTGTGCGATCGCTTCCTTCGGCAAATCATAATCGTAAAGCGCGACTTCCATTATTTCCCCCAATTGTTCATGATCCGCAACCGTCCGTCGCGACGATCGGCATTGTAATAATGTTCGATAATGTCATTGTACCCTTTCCCGTCGCGCGCCAAGCCCATGGCGCCCCATTGGCTCAAGCCCACGCCGTGGCCGAAGCCATAGCCATCAAGGACAATCGAGCCGCCAGACGCGGTTGACGGTGTTTTGGGCGCCGGACCGGCGCCGTCGGGCGTAATGACGTAAAAATCACTGTTCATCTCCGCCTGACCCTCGGCGGTGATCCCGTAGATCCCGCCTGCCGGGAGGGCGCTTTTTCTGAGCCCTTCAGCGCCGTATCCCATGACCATATAGCTGGCGCCGCCATCGGTGACGGTGAACTTCGTCGATGGCGCATCCAACAATTGACGTACACGATCCCGCTCAACCGTTACGGTCCCCCGTGAGCCGACAACGTCCAGGCGGATCACACGCCCCGAGGCGGTCGTCTCAGCGACGCGCAGTCGCTGCACCTCTCCCGGATCCTTACCGGTCAGGGAGAGGGTTTTCCGGGCCACATCGGCCGGTGAGAGGTTTTTCCGCCAATGGTAGGCAAGGGCCGCCGTCCCGCCCCACTCCTCGGCGTATTTGTCTTCCGGCGCCGGAACGCCACGCAGGTAGGGCACATCGCTGTTCCAAACCCAACGGGCATCTTCCGTATACCCTCCGCTGTTGGAATGAAAAACAGCCTCGATGAGCGCCCCGTCAAAGGTGATGACCTGCCCGCGCGTATCGTCAACAGCCTTGCGGACCTTTGGGGATTCGCCATCGGCCCCCTTGTACACCTGACTCCCTTGATCATCCCGCAGATCATAGAAGTCGCCGGCCTGGGCACGACGTTCGCGCTTCTGCAAGGCATAGGTGCGCGAAACGACGGCCTGGGTTTTCATCGCCTCCTCAGGCGCATTCAGACCGATCTCCTGTCCGACGACACCGTAAAGGTATGTTTCCACATCGATCACATTGATCAGCGCCAGATTGCTGGCGCCTTGTGAGCGGAGATGGTAGAGACGCAGACTGCCACGGTATTTTTTACCGTTGATTTCGATCCTATTCTCACCATCACCGAGGGCTTGCAGCAACAGGGGGCCACCGAAGGCCTTTGCCAATGGCCGACCATTTTTCTCCAGTTTGATGGACGATCCGGCGGCGGCGGCGTGCCATGCATCGGTGGAAGCGACAGGTTCCACCAGCATTTTTAAGTCCTCATCATACCACTGATATGTACCGGACAACACCTTGATATCGACGGACGATCGCTGATCGATCAACACTCGCAACGCAGGCGTCGCGCCTGTTTCGGCGGCGCCAGCAGCACCTAGCGCCATCAAAAGAGAAAGAAAAAGGATCAGATTTACCAGGGTGAATCGGGCCAGCAGCGTGGCAAGTCGATTTCTCTTGCTGCCTCTCATTCGTCAATGTGCTCCTTTCGGCAGGGCTCAACCTCCTCTGTTTTCGACAAATTGGCGGCACTTTCCTGTTTGTCCTCTCTTTTCATCAAAAAAGAAAGACTGCCGATGACTCGACAGCCTTTTTGACATGGGAAACTCCGGTTATTTGGTTAAGAAGATCCAGAATGGGATGGCCCGGGTTGACGCAATGGCTCTGCTGGGGACTCGCTCGGCATTCCGATTGGATTCGCCGCATGCTTGTCATCTACCGGTGAGCCCGCTGCAGTCGATGGAGACGGTGGAGGAGGTGAAGGCGTTTCTGCGGGGACATCAGGAAGGGGAACCGTGCCCTCTTCTGTCGGTAAAGGCATGCTAACCTTTGGGGGAGTCTGCGCGGGCTCGGTCGGCGGTGTTTCTTGATTGGACGGAATGGTTTCCCGATCGGAGGGAGGTTGCTGCGATGTGGGCTGGGCCTTTTCCTGGTGGGACGGCGGAACTTCGACTGGCTCATTCACCGCCCCGGTTTCCGCTCCTTGGGCAGCGGAAGGCGGTTGAGACGCCCCTGCCAATGGGGCTAATCCTCCTGCCGGTGACGAGGCCGGTTGCGCCGCGGCTTCGTGAAGGTCTTCCCGAATCTGGTCCTGATGTCTGGCTTCCTTGCCTGCAAGATCCTTTTTCTGAGCCGCTCCCTGGAGCACATCCAGCGGGTTTCCACCGGCAGCGCTGATCACCTTGGTGATGGAGGTCTTTTTCAAGTCTGCTACGCGCACCGCCAACCCCCGGTCCAGCGCCTCCAGATATACGGCATACTTACCGACAGACAGTCCAAGTTGCTGGGCCTTCTTCCTCGCATCGGCTGTTGCCCGGACGACCTGCACCCGTTGGGGCGATGATTTTCCTTTCGACAACACCGTCAGCGCTGAATCGCGCAATCTCGCTTCCAGACGCTCCTCATCTGTCGAAGGGCGGTCCTCACCGGCAACGGCGATGACGACAGCGTTATCGCGAGTCGGCGACAGGTAGCCTTGATGGACCGCTTCATCGGTGATCCGAGAAATGGCTTCCTCCGCATCCAACCCCTTGAGCGTTTCCGCCGGAATCAGCTCTTTTCCGTCATCATTCAGCGGTCGGGCCTCGATGACCCGGTTTTTTTCATTTAAAGCAAGCTCAATCGAAGGGTTGATGTCCACCGAAACGAACCGAACGGCGAGGCCATCTGGCGCCGGCGCGTCGTCGGTCGCCAATTGCACCGTTCCCGCCTCACCGTCAGGGGCAGGTTTGTCGATGGGCTGTCCCCCTAACCCGCCGAATCCCGTCAGGTTGACCATGAGGAGCACCACCGCGGCCACAGCCGTCGTCATCCAGTGCCAAGGCGTGCTAGCCCACCGTCCCTTTGCCTGGGCCAGCGTCTTTTTCCCGCAAGTCAGGGAGATTTCATCGCCGATTTCCGGCTTGGGATAGGAAATGCGCTGGCGCCGGAACTCGCCGCTGGGGGTAAGAACGATGGCCTCCTCCCCCTCAATCTCCAGCACCACGCCGCGTTGATCCACTTGGCGGCCGACCTCCTGTCCGCAGGACCCATCAGGCGAGGGTGAACCGGGCGGACCTTTTCGTCCTTCGCCGGGAATCACTCCTTGTCAATGTAATCCTTTAAGTGTTCCAGATTTTCCATGAAAATAATGGCAACAGCGATGATGTATTTTCGCTGTCGCTCCAGGGTCTTTCGACTCACGTCGGCGTCCCGTTCCAGGTCTTTCAGCGGCAGTGATCCTTTTAGTTTCAGGTAATCACGATACTCGGGCCTTTCCGCGACACACCGGGCCACCTGGATGGCTCGCCTGCGGGCGTCCTCATGCTTTGGCGCCAGTTCCACCAGTTCGCTGAAACGGATGCCGTATTCCTGTAGCAGTTTGTTGTAATGGAGAATCTCGGTCCGGCGATCGTTCGCTTCCGATTCGGCCAAAAACGCCGCTGTCGCCTGTTTGATCTCCATCCGGTTGTTCCCTTCCTCCCCCGCTTCCTCCTCCGACTCATAGGTGAAGGCAGACAGGGGGATCTCCTTTTGGCTCCTCATCGACTTACGGAAATAGTCGATCAAGCGGCGACGGATCACCGTCTCGGCAAAGGACAAAAAGGAAACACCTTTCTCTTCCCGGTAGCTTGTGATTGCTTCGTTAAACGCAATCAAGGCGATGCTGGCCTCGTCATCACTGCCCATCCGGACATAGCGCCCGCTCGTTTGGGAGGTGACCCTCAGCACAAAGGGGGTGAACTTCCGGATCAAGGCATTGCGGGAACACTCGTCCCCCTCCCGAGCTCGAACAAGAAGGCTCTCAGGCTCCTGATTCCTCGATGCAAATACGCTGTTGCCAAACAAGGATGCCAAGGTGTCACCTTCTTTATTATATTTGTTCGGGTCCAGGACAATTTTTCTAGGGGTAAATTATCCTATCGGCGAAAAAACAGGTTCAAGAGGATCGTCAACAGCAGGCTGATCAGGAGGCTGCTGGCCAGGGGAAAGTAAAAACTGAAATTCCCCTTCTGCCAGCTGATGTCGCCGGGCAGCTTCCCCAGTGAAACGAACTGGCTGAGCAGCCAGAACAAGCCACCCAACAGCAGCAGCCCGGCGCCGGCCACCATAAGCCATTTGCCGAAGGAGCCTCCGTCGATCACGGCTTTGACCTCCCTTTGGCCTTGTAGTACCGATCCTTTTCACTATAGATGCAGCCGCAATAGGGCTGCCGATACAGTTCCAACTCCCGCGCTCGCTGCTGCCCTTCCCGGAAGCGAGGCCGAAAATCGACATAGAAAAAGGGCACCCCCGCCTCGCGTCCAGCCGCTTCACCGGCGCGACGCAAGGCCTCGTGGTCCTGGTAGGGGCTGATCAGCAAGGTCGTGCTGAAGCCTTCCATCCCTAGTTCCCTGGCCTTCTCAGCCGTTTTGCGCAGCCGCAGGTCGTAGCAGTGGGGGCAGCGACCTGCCGGGTCGGCGGCCACCCGCCCCAAAAACGCCTCCAGCGCGTACTCTTCATCGACGATCAATGGCAGGTCAATGGAAGCCGCGTAGGCCTCCAGCGTCTCTTTGCGCCGGAGAAACTCCTTATAGGGGTGGATGTTTGGGTTATGGTAATAGGCAGTCACCTGATGGCCTTCCTCGCGCAGGAGATCAAAAGGGACGATGCCGCAAGGGGCGCAGCAGGTGTGCAGGAGCAAATGCATTCCGGTCACCTACTCATCAAAGGATAGGGCAGCCTGTTCCGTTGCGGCCCTGGCGTTGGCGGAAAGGGCTTCGCCTGTTCCGACCGGCGACGCCGCCGAGCGCCCTTCCAAAAGCGCCATCAATCCCGCAGGGACAGGCAATCCCATATGCTCGCAGGCAGCCACGGTAGCCATCCGACCCCGAGGCGTCCGGTTCAAAAAACCGAGTTGCATCAGGTAGGGTTCGACCACGTCTTCGATGGTGTCGACAGACTCGCTGACCGAGGCGGCCAAGGTCTCCACACCGACAGGACCGCCGGCGAATTTCCGGATCAACGCCTCCAGCAGCCGCTGGTCGGTCGTATCGAGGCCGCGCGGATCCACCTCCAGCCGCCGCAAGGCCTCCTGGGCCACCTCGGCCGTGACGACGCCGTCGGAAAGCACCTGGGCATAGTCACGGACCCGCTTCAACAGGCGGTTGGCAATACGGGGCGTCCCCCGCGAGCGAAGAGCGATCTCCCGGGCGCCGTCGGTCTCGACAGTGACGCCGAGGATCGAAGCGGCCCGGAGGATGATGAACTCCAATTCATCGGGCCGGTAGTATTCCAGGCGATGAATGACGCCAAAACGGTCCCGCAGGGGCGATGTGAGCATCCCTGCGCGCGTTGTGGCGCCCACGAGGGTAAACCGAGGCAGATCGATGCGGATCGACCGGGCCGCCGGTCCCTTGCCGATGACGATATCGAGACAGTAATCCTCCATAGCCGGGTAGAGCACTTCCTCCACCGCCCGGTTGAGGCGATGGATCTCATCGATAAAGAGGACATCCATCGGCTGCAGATTCGTCAGGATGGCTGCCAAGTCGCCCGGGCGTTCAATGGCCGGTCCGGAGGTGACCCGCAGCTGCACGCCCAACTCCGTCGCGATGATCTGGGCCAACGTCGTCTTCCCCAAACCCGGCGGTCCATAGAGCAACACATGATCCAGCGGTTCGCGCCGGCCCAGCGCCGCTTGGATGAAGACCGTCAGATTTTCTTTCAACTTGTCCTGACCGATGTATTCGCGCAGCGTCCGCGGACGCAGGCTCCACTCGGCCTCGCGATCCTCAGGCCGAGTGGCCGAGGTCATCATCCGTTCATCCATCTGACGTCACCCCTTACTGCGACCCGAGAAACCGGAGCGCACCCTTGATCCATGCCTCCACGTCGCCATCAGGCGATACATGGGCCGCCGCATCGACGAGCGCATCTCTGGCTTCATTGGCCGAGTATCCCAGCACCTGCAAGGCCGAGAAGGCCTCGTCGCGGGGGAGTGTCTTCCACATACGACCTGCATCGACAGCGGTCGCTTTTTTCCGTCTGCGCGCCGGTTGCTCTGCCGGTTCGGGGGAATGACGGTCCTGCGATTCATCCTTGGTTGCCGCTTCTCCCTGAGCGTCATTTCCTGGGGAAGGGTCTGGCGAAAGACGAGTTTGGGCCAACGTATCTTCCTGGGGAAGATCGTTTTCGCTGTTGTCGCTGCTCAATCCGACAGGCTGGGCCAATCCCAGCACCGGCACGACGCGAAGGCCCTGCTTGAGCAGCTTGTCCCGCAATTCGATCACCAGGCGTTGGGCCGTTTTGCGCCCAATGCCCGGAATCCGCGTCAAGGCGAGCACATCTTCGGCGATGATCGCCCGCTGCACCTCCATGGCGGAATAGGCAGAAAGAATCCCCAAGCCAACTTTGGGACCGACGCCGCTGACCTCCAAGAGGAGGCGGAAGAATTCTAAATCCTCCTCCTTGATAAAGCCAAAGAGGCTGACCTGATCCTCCCGTGTATGGTAATAGGTATGGATCAATACCTCCCGGCCTACCCGGGGCAGCGACGCCAGCATCGTCGCCGGCACAAAGACACGGTAACCGACGCCCGAGACGTCGACGAGCAGGCAATCATCACCGACACCGGCGAGACGGCCCCGTAAAAAAGCGATCATCGACAGGCCACCCCCCAGGTCAGGCTATGGGCGCAACAGATGGCTACGGCCAGCGCATCGGCCACATCGTCCGGCTTCGGAATCTCGTCCAATGCCAACAAGACGCGCACCATCTGCTGGACCTGTTGTTTTTCCGCCCGTCCATAGCCGACAACGGCTTGTTTCACCTGGGACGGCTTGTATTCATGGACAGAGAGACCAGCCCGGGCCGCCGCCAGCAGCACGACGCCCCGGGCTTGGGCTACCGTGATCGCCGTGGTGACATTGCGATTGAAGAATAACTCCTCCACGCCGATATGGCTTGGGTTATAGGTGGCGATGATCGCCTCCAAATCGGTGAAAATCGTATGCAGCCGGGAAGCCTGGGATGTGTGGGCCGGTGTGCGCACAGCGCCGTAAGCAAGGGCAGAGAGCCGGTTGCCTTGCGCTTCAATCAAACCGTATCCGCAAATGGCCGTTCCCGGGTCGATCCCCAGGATTACCAACCCGCCACCTCCCTGATTCGATACAATTTAAGGTTTTCGACGTCCTTCGCTTGATTCCTTTTCTTTATGACTGTTAGATCCGTCCACGCCATCCATAAGCAGGGAGAGCTCGTCCAGCGTCATTCCATCCAGCCATCCCCGTTGCGCCAACTGATACACCGGCGCAGGCAACCGTTCAGCCGGCAGATGGGTCAACCGATCGATCCCGCCAAAACAACCGGGAGGACCGACGATGACCGCCACCACCCCGTTGACAACACCCAGGTGCCGTTTGGCGGCATCGTCAGGACAAAGGCCTTCACAACTTCGCAGCAGCCGGATCTGACCAGGGCTCAGTTCCCAATGCCAGTTGTCCCCTTCTGGATACCGCTGCAACAATTCGCGGAAAAGACGGCCTGTCCAGTCATCGGGTCGATCCAGATTTTCTACTGTTTTATGGCCACAGATGTGATAATTTTTTTCAATCGTGATCACAACGCCCGGCGCGATCGGTCGATCGAGCATGTCCTTTCCGTACCGGGAAGCCCAAGAGCCATCATTTTTGACGACCATCAAATCATAGGCGAAAACCGACAGGACCGTCAAGCTGAAGGAGACGATAAAAAGCAGTAAAAGGGCGGGGCGAAAGGGCGACCAATCCGCAGCAGGCTGAGACCGGCGTTTTAAAATGAGTGACACTGCCAAAACCTCATTTCCCAATCAGTCAGAAACTTCTACTGATTTCATGTAAAAATTTTTCTTTTACTCAGTAGATATTCTTGCCAACAGGAAATACTGAGATTCATTCGAAGGTTTTTCGAACAAAAAAACGGTTTTCCTTGACTTCCCCTCTATTTTTTTATATATTCTTATCAAATGGTTGGTGGTTTTAGGCAAGGAGGCCAAAAATTTATGTATGATGCCGTAGATTGCCGAATACTTCAGCACCTCCAACGTAACGGACGAGTAACGCAGACCGAACTGGCATCGCTCGTCGGCCTCTCGTCTCCCGCCGTTGCAGAACGGATCAAAAAGTTGGAGGAAAAAGGGGTTATTCAGGGTTTTCAGGCTCGCCTGAATCCGAAGGCCCTGGATCTGGGTCTGACCGCTTTCATCTCACTACGGCTGGACCACCCGAACTCGTACCAGCGCTTTGTTGAACAGATTGTAGAATGCCCTTACATACTGGAGTGCCATCGCGTCACCGGTGAAGATGGTTTTCTGTTAAAAATTCGCGTCAAAGATACGCTGGAACTCGAACAAATCTTGACGACGCAGATCCTTTCGTTGCCCGGTGTTAGCCATACACGCACCTCCATTGCGCTAGCCACCCCCAAAGAGGAAACCGTATTGCCTCTTCCAACGGAAGAACAATCGGCCTAAGCAACCAAATAAATGCACGAAAAAGGAGCCCCTTGTCAGGGACTCCTTTTCTTATTCTCATCATGTTGAATCGTTTCACCCGGTGTGAAAGTATCCGATTTGTAGAACTATCCGATTTGATCCATCATATCGTCATCGATATCAAAATTAGCGTAGGCGTTTTGCACATCATCATGGTCTTCAAGCGCATCCATCAGCTTGATCAGTTTGGCGGCTACCTCTTTGTCGGTTACCTCCATGGTGTTTTGAGGAACGAGAGTCGACTCTGCCGACAAAAGGGCATAACCAGCATCGACCAGAGCTTGACGGACTGTTTCCAGTTCCTCGGGCAGTGTGTATACCTCGGCTTCGTCTTCTTCCATAGCGATATCAAGGGCGCCCGAGTCCAGTGCCACCAGCATCAATTCATCTTCTTCGACCGCTTTTCCGCTGGCTTCCGGAGAGGCGTCCAGACGGATGACCCCTTTCGGTTCGAAGATCCAGGACACGCAGCCGGTTTCACCGAGGTTACCGCCGCTTTTGGAGAAGAGGTGACGGATCTCGCCAGCGGTACGGTTGCGATTATCTGTCATCGCTTCAATCATGATGGCCACGCCGCCAGGCCCATATCCTTCATAGGTCAGTTCTTCGTAATTGGTCCCTTCAGCACCGCCGGCGCCCCGCTGGATCGCCCGTTGGATGTTGTCGTTGGGCATGTTGTTTTCTTTGGCTTTTTGGATAGCAATTTTTAATCGGAAGTTGCTGTTCGGATCAGCGCCGCCCTGGCGCGCCGCCACGATCAATTCACGGCCGACTTTGGTAAAGACTTTGCCTTTCTGCGCGTCTACTTTCGCTTTCTTGTGTTTAATGTTCGCCCATTTCGAATGTCCAGACATATGACTATCTTCCTCCTACAGGTCTTCAAGAATAATTTTGTGATCGACCAGCGCCAGCTCGAGGATGCGCGCCTTGATCGTCTTTTGCTGGCCAAAAATATTGATCATCGATACCTGACCGGGTTCTGGAACCAGTTTATCGACCGACTCAAGGATCAACTGATCTTGTCCGTCTCTGCGGATATACACATTCGCCTCACACATGACGCTCCTCCTCGACGAGTTCTTTGATCCGGCGAACCAAGGCCTGCACCTGATGGGGCAATGGCTCCGACTTTGCCCCGGCGATTTCTATGCGACTTCTATTTAAAGGAATCATGATTTTTTTCGCCTTCGCTCTGCCGACCGCTTCTGCCATCGCAGGGGTCAATTCACCCAGCATGCTATGGGCCATCACGATGGCCACAGATCCTGCGATGATGTCCACCTCGGGCAGATTCTGCACCATCGCGTTCTCACCAGTAGCGCCGTCATTCGCGCCTGCCTTTAACATGGCAGCCGTCGCCATCGCATTGGTGCCCAACGCCAGTATATCGATATCATCGGGCAATTCCTGCCGGATCCGTTCGACAATATGCCTGCCAATGCCCCCGCCTTGTCCGTCTATCACCGCAATTCGCATGGAACCACACTCCGACGTTGTCTTGCTCTCAAATCCTATGCCTGACGGTTTATGTTCTATCCTTGATCTCGGTTCGCATCATATTTTACCTTGGCGCCTCGGGACGAAACAAGCCCAATCAGCATCGTAAAAAAGGGATTTATTGATACTTTACAACTTGAAAAGACAATGCCACTTCAGGAGCATTGAAAAACGCCTTCAGGATGTTCCTGAAGGCGTCATAACTTCTTGGTTGCGGGGGCAGGACTTGAACCTGCGA